>JAEURF010000039.1 GCA_016789205.1 Anaerolineales bacterium | reverse complement strand
GTATGTTAACTAAAGTTATCCACTTGCTCAAGATAGAAGAGTAATAAAATGAAACTACATGATTTGGTACCCAATCCTGGGTCTAAAAAAGAAAGAAAACGAGTGGGACGCGGTATTTCAGCAGGGCAAGGTAAGACTGCTGGGCGCGGTACAAAAGGTCAAGGCTCTCGCTCTGGCGAAGGCGGTCACTTGTATCGACAGGGAGGCAACTTGCCTTTCTATCGCCGTTTGCCGTTTATGCGTGGTGAAGGTTTTACCCCACCCAATCAAGTTATTTTCAATGAAGTGAATTTGGACCAACTTTCGCAATCTTTCAAAGCGAATGCAGAAGTGACGCCTGAATCTCTTGCGGAAGCCCACCTTTTACGCGACTCACGCAACCCGATAGTTGTTTTGGGGCGCGGCGAGATGACCATTGCCCTCAAACTTCGTGTGCATCGCATCAGCGCATCTGCCAAAGCCAAAGTCGAAAAGGCTGGCGGCACAGTTGAATTGATTGCCTAAACTGTTACAAAGGAATCTTTGAATGAAGAACTCTCTTTCAGGCTGGCGTTATCTTTGGAAATCGGAAGACATTCGCCGTAAATTGATTATCAGCTTCCTGCTCTTGGTGCTGTATCGGCTTGCGGCAAATATCCCTGCGCCGGGTGTCAATCAGGAAATTTTGGCTTTATTCCTGCAATCTACTTCGGGTCAGGGAAATTTTCTCGGCTTTTTAGATTTGCTCTCCGGCGGTACGGTTTCTAATTTCTCATTGTTATCAATGGGTGTCTACCCATACATCACGGCGCAAATTATTCTGCAACTCTTGATTCCGATTATTCCTTCCTTACAAAAGCGCATTCAAGATGACCCGCGTGAGGGACGCCGCTGGCAAGAAAAGTGGACGTACTATTTAGCTGTTCCAATGGCGGCACTTTCTGCAATCGGACAAATTAATATTTTCAACTCTTTATCTATTAATTCAGGTGTAGGACAAGCAATCTTGCCTTTTAGCCTGACCAACCCAGAACTTGCGCTTTCATCATGGACGGTTCTAATTGCGATGACAGCCGGTACTATGTTTGCGATTTGGCTCGGTGAGTTGATTTCAGAGTATGGTATTCGTGGTCAAGGTTTATCACTGATTATTTTTGCGGGTATCGTTTCTCAAATTCCGTCACAACTTGCTTCTCTACTAGCGGATGAAGCCACTCGATGGGTGATGTTAGCATTTACATTGGTCATCATTGCTTTGACGGTTTTGGTAATCGTGTACGTACAACAAGGTCGTCGCAACGTACCCGTGATGTATCCCGGTCGCCGTGTAGGTAATCGTATGTCTATGCCTGTAAAAGGTACCTTGCCATTAATGGTGAACCTCTCCGGTATGATTCCATTGATTTTTGCAAGTGCTATTTTGCAATTTCCGGTTATCGTTGCGAGTTGGTTTGTGCAAAGTGAAAACCCCGGTGTTGCGGGATTTTTCCTCAACATTCAAAACTTTTTTGGAGCGACAGGCACAAACAATTGGGGCTACTGGTTAATCTACTTCTTAATGGTAGTGACCTTCACCTTCTTCTATACTGCTGTAATGTTTGACCAACAAAATTATGGTGATAACTTAAAGAAGATGGGTGCAAGCATTCCGGGTGTACACACCGGCGCTCCAACTCAAAAATATTTAAGCACAGTCCAACGTCGTATTACCTTGGTTGGTGCTGTATTTCTTGGTCTTATTGCTATCTTGCCTTTCTTGATTGGCTTATTGCTCAACTCTTTCGGTCTTGCCGCGGCAAATCAAACTGGCATTTTCTTGATTACATCTTCAGGTTTGTTGATTGTGGTCGGTGTTGTTCGTGACACCTTCCAAAATATTGATGCAGAATTAAAACTGCATGGCTATCAGGAATCATTGCTCGTCCGTTAAGGAGTAGTAATGGCAACCTATATCGTTTTGCTTGGTCCGCCCGGTGTTGGTAAAGGTACGCAGGCAAGAATTTTGTCTGAAACGAGCAAACTCGCACACGTCTCTTCTGGAGATTTGTTCCGCGAGAACCTTAAAAACGAAACGGAACTAGGCAAGCTCGCTAAATCTTTTATGGATAAAGGCGAACTTGTACCGGATGATGTAACCATCAGTATGATTCGTGACCGCATCTCCCGCCCGGACTGTGAAGCTGGTGCCATTTTAGACGGATTTCCCCGCACCCCAGCACAAGCGACTGCATTAGAAGATATGCTTGCTGAATTTGGGAGCGAAGTGAATGCAGTTCCATACATTACAGCGGCAGAATCGGTGTTGGTAGAGCGTGCCAGCGGACGTTGGACTTGCAAAGCGCAAGGTCACATTTATCACGAAAAGTTTAACCCGCCAAAGCAAGCAGGCGTTTGTGATATAGACGGCTCGGAAGTTTATCAGCGTGAAGATGACAAAGTAGAGACGGTTACAAAACGAATACGTGTTTATTTTGAGCAAACAATGCCATTGGTTGAACATTACCGTACTGCCGGTAAGTTAATTGAAATAGATGGTACACAACCTGTTGAGCAAGTCACAAAAGATTTGCTTGCGGCTTTGAAACGATAATTTGTGAGGCACCAGAGCAAACCATGCTCTGTTATAAAGAAGGTTTAATAAATGTTTGACCGCCAGATTAATATCAAAACACCTGCTGAACTAAAGATTATGCGTGAGGCAGGACGCATCAATGCAACCGTGCTGGCGAAAGTGAAAGAACTTTTACAACCTGGTGTGACGACTGCTGACCTCAACGCGGCTGCTGAGGAAGTGCTGAAGTCACACGGATGCGTATCGCCATTCAAAGGCTATGGACATCCGCCGTTTCCTACATCTATCACGGTAAGCCTCAACGATGAGATGGTGCATGGAATTCCTAACCCGAAACGAAAGTTGAAGGATGGGGATATTGTCTCAATTGACTGCGGCACAATCCATGCAGGTTTTGTTGCGGACTCAGCGTTTACTGCTGGGGTGGGAGAAATATCTCCCGAAGCGGCGAACCTGCTCAAAGTCACGGAAGAGGCGCTTTTTGTCGGCATTCAAAAAATGCGAAAAGGCAATCGTACGGGCGATGTCTCTGCGGCGATACAAAATCATGTCGAAAGCAATGGTCTGCATGTCACACGTGAATATACGGGACATGGTGTCGGGCGAACGATGCATGAAGGTCCGCAAGTGCCAAATATTGGTGTTGCTGGAACAGGTGCAATTTTGAAACCCGGTATGACGATTGCAATTGAGCCAATGGTGCTCATTGGGACGTTTCAGACACGCGTCCTGCCTGACCAGTGGACGGTTGTTTCTGCTGATGGTTCTTTGACGGCACATTTTGAACATACAGTTGCCGTCACCGAAGGAGAGCCTCTCCTCCTGACTGTCTTGTGAACCAGCAGGCAATTGATAAAAAAGTATGGACGAATTGTTAATCGAACAGTATAATCAGATGTTTGGCTGTGACAGGTACAGCCACGTTAGGAGATTTATTTTATGAAAGTTTCGCCATCCATTCGCAAACGTTGTGCCAAGTGCCGTATTGTTCGGCGCAAGGGCGTTGTGTTTATTATTTGCGAAAATCCAAAACATAAACAGAGACAAGGGTAGTAGCTATGGCAAGAATTGAAGGTGTTGATCTTCCTCGCAACAAGCGCACAGAAGTGGGCTTGACTTACCTTTTTGGTATTGGTCCGACACGCGCGCGAAAAATTTTAGCTGATATTAAAGTCAGCCCAGATACGCGCATCAAAGACCTAACTGAGTCTGAAGTGTCCGCTATCCGCGAATACATTTCGAAGCATTACAAAGTCGAAGGCGATTTACGTCGCGAGGTTCAAATGAACATCAAGCGTTTAATCGAAATCGGCTCGTATCGCGGGCTACGTCACCGCCGTAATTTGCCGGTGAATGGTCAGCGCACAAAAACAAACGCTCGTACTCGTAAAGGTACGAAGAAAACCGTTGCGGGACGTGGTCGTCGCCGTGGCGCGAAGAAATAATCCTGCCTAAGAGGTATATAGAAAATGGCTCAGAGTGTACGTTCTACCCGCCGCGCCGCTGGCGCGAAAAAAGGGAAGCGCTCCTTGTCCTATGGGCAGGTGCATATTTTTGCTTCCTTCAATAATACAATTGTTACCGTAACCGACCCAGAAGGCAATACCATTGCTTGGGGCTCTGCAGGTTCTGCTGGCTTCAAAGGTTCACGCAAAAGCACACCTTTTGCCGCGCGCCTTGCCGCTGAACAAGCAATTAAAGCCGCTCAACAAATTGGTTTGCAAGAAGTGGATTTGATTGTTAAAGGTCCTGGTCCTGGTCGTGAAAATGCTATTCGTGCAGTGCAAGCGATGGGCTTAAAAGTCCGTTCGATTGCAGATGTCACCCCCGTGCCACATAATGGCTGCCGTCCGCCCAAAAAGCGACGCGTATAAAGAAGAGGTTGTTGATTTATGGCTAAAATGTTAAGTCCGGTTTGTAAACTTTGCCGGCGTGAAGGTGAAAAACTATATCTCAAAGGCGAGCGTTGTTTTACTCCTAAATGCTCTTTTGAGAAACGTAGCTTCCCGCCCGGTCAACATGGTCGCACCGCAAGTCGTGGTGGCGGTGGTAACATGGGGCGCTCTTCCGACTTTGCCCGCCAATTGCGTGCAAAGCAGAAGGCTCGCCGCGTGTATGGCGTGTTAGAACGCCAATTCCGCCGTTATTATGATACAGCGATTACACGCCGTGGTCTCACAGGTTTGAACTTGCTTCAAATCCTTGAATCACGTTTAGATAATGTCGTCTTTCGGCTTGGGTTTGCATCCAGCCGTGCACAAGCACGCGTTCTCGTTACACATGGTCACTTTACAGTGAATGGTCGCCGCACCGACATCCCCTCAATGCTTTTAAGCGAAGGTGATGCAATTGCAGTGCGTGAAGGCTCAAGCAAATTGACCTACTTCAAAGACCTGAACGCCTATGCAGAAAAACGCAACGCCCCAAGTTGGCTCAATCGCGATTTAAAAGCAATGAGCGGCTCAGTGGCGCGTATGCCAGAACGTGTCGAAATTGACGGAACACTCGACGAACAATTAATCGTCGAATATTATTCCAGACGCTAATCCTAACTACGCTTCATGTACAGACTGGAAACTTGGTCTGTCACCTGAAGCATACTCAAAAGGGAAAGGTGAACCGTGACTGGTATCATCACAAACATGGTTATGCCAAAAATCGAGCGCGAAGCAGAAGCTCGAAATTATGGAAAATTTATTATCAGCCCGCTTGAAGGCGGCTATGGTGTGACGCTCGGCAATGCCTTGCGCCGCGTTCTGCTCTCTTCATTAGAAGGCGTAGCGATTTCATCCGTCCGCTTTGCAGATGTCTTACACGAATTCAGTGACATCCCCGGCGTGCGTGAAGATGTCATCCAAGTGATGTTGCAGATAAAACAAATCCGCATCAAGATGGATGGTGTCGATAGTGCTCGCATGCATCTGGAAGTCAGAGGCGAAGGCACCGTCACCGCCGCTGACATTATTGCACCCGCTGAAATTGAGATTGTCAACCCAGATACATATCTCTTCACAGTGGATAATCCAAAAACCAAACTCGATATTGAATTTGTCGTCGAGCGTGGTCGCGGATATTCTCCTGCGAATGACCGTGCCGGGCACATGCCAATTGGCGAATTGCCAGTGGATGCAATCTTTAGCCCGGTCAAACGTGTTAACTGGGAAGTGGCTTCAGCCCGTGTGGGTCAGAGCACCAACTTTGACAAACTTATTTTAGAAATTTGGACAGACGGTACAGTATCCCCAGAACGCGCTTTGAGTTCATCTGCCCGCATCTTAATTGACCACTTACGTTATGTTGCAGGTATCAATGAAGAAATGTTGACAGTGGCTGTAGAGCGCGAAGTATCCGGCGGAAGCCGTTTGAGCAGTGAGTTGGCAGATACACCCGTAGAAGCCCTTGACCTTTCTGTGCGTGTCTTCAATTCCTTGAAGCGCACAGGCATCACCACAGTGGGTGATGTGCTCGAACTCCTTGAAAAAGGTGAAACCGCTGTTATGTCCATTCGCAATTTTGGTGAAAAGAGTTTAGATGAACTCCGCGACAAAATGCGCGAAAAGGGCTATTTGAAAGACCAATCATCGGAGAGTTAAGAAATGCGACATTCAATAGCAGGTTATCGATTAGGACGAACAACGAGTTCACGCTTGGCTCTGCGTCGTAACCTAATTAAACAATTTTTTACACACGAGCGGATTCAAACTACCAAAGCCAAAGCCGCCGCCATTCGTGGTGAAGCTGAACGTTTAATTACGCTTGCAAAGAAAAGCGCGGATGGCACTGCTGACCAAAAAGTTAGCGCACGCCGTTTGGCAGTTTCCAAATTAGGTGATAATCAAATCATCAAACGCCTTTTTGACGAAATTGCTCCACGTTTCGCAACCCGTAACGGCGGTTATACTCGTGTTATTAAACTGGGTCCACGTCACGGCGATGCCGCTGAGATGGTTGTGCTTGAGTTAGTAGAAGAATAGAAAGACCTTGCGTTTAGCCAAACGCTAACCGCTAAAATGGTACGTTACAAAATTACACTTGCTTATGATGGCTCGAATTTTTCTGGAAGCCAAAAACAGGCAAATTCCAGAACGGTGCAAGGTGAGCTAGAAAAAGCCTTACACAAAATCGGCTGGACTGGTAAATCGGTTTTGATGGCTGGACGCACGGATGCAGGCGTTCATGCGAGTGGACAAGTTTCAGCATTTGACTTTGACGAATGGAATCAAAATTCAGAAAAGTTATTGAACGCGCTGAATGCAAAATTGCCAAGTGACATTGCAATCCAAAAGTTGCAAATCACAAAGCCAGAGTTTCATCCGCGATTTGATGCAGTTTCACGGACATATCGGTACAGATTGTTTCACAAGCCAATCCGTAACCCGTTGCGAGAAAAATTTGCATGGCATGTGTGGACGAAGTTTGATGCCAATAATTTGAAAGAAAGTGCAAGTTTATTTTTAGGCACACATGATTTTTCTGCTTTTGGCTCGCAGACTTCTCCAAACGGAACGACTGTGCGAACAGTCACCAAGGCTGAATGGAGAAAAAAGCCTGAGGGCGAGTGGCAGTTTGAAGTGAGTGCAGATGCGTTTTTGTATCGCATGGTTAGAAGAATGGTGTTTGTGCAAGTGTCGTTAGCGCAAGGCAAATGTTCGGTGAAAGACGTCCGCGATGCTTTGTCTAAAAAACAATTGAAATTGCCAGCAGGTTTGGCTCCCGCACACGGACTGACACTGGTTGAAGTTGAATATTGAAAGATTTTAGAAAACGGAGAGATGAAAGTGCAACAGAAGACTTATTATCCGAAAGCCGCTGAAATAACGCGCGACTGGGTTGTGATTGATGCTGAAGGTCAAAACCTTGGGCGCCTTGCCACGCGCATTGCCCACATTTTGCTAGGCAAACACAAACCAACTTTTACGCCCGGCGTTGAAATGGGTGACTTTGTAGTAGTGGTGAACACTGAACGTGTCACCGTGACTGGTACAAAAACGCGCTCACGCCTCACATCCAAAATTTATTACAAACATTCCGGTTACCCCGGCGGTTTGAAAAGCATTTCTTTGCGAGACCAACTTGCTACACATCCAGACCGCGCCTTGCGCGACGCTGTGTGGGGCATGTTGCCTCACAATCGCATGGGACGTGCTGTCTTGAAACGATTAAAAATTTACGCGGGTCCAGAGCATCCTCATAAAATGCAGACCCCGAAAGTTACAGAATAAAGAGGTAAGTGAATATGGCTCAATATTATGAAGGCATTGGACGTCGCAAAGAAAGCACAGCCCGCGTTCGTTTGGTGACTGGCAGTGGCAAGTTCGTTGTTAATGAAAAAGAAGCCGCGGCTTTCTTTACTCATTATGGCGATGTAGATAGTATCTTGAGACCGTTTAGCGCGGTGGGTCAAGAAGCAAATAAATATGATGTCACTGTGTTAGTCAACGGCGGCGGTGTAACTGGGCAAGTGGATGCAGTCCGCCTCGGAGTTGCCCGCGCATTACAAAAAATTAACGAAGAGTGGACTTCCGCACTTCGTAAAAAAGGTTTGCTCACGCGCGACGCCCGCGTCAAAGAACGCAAAAAGCCTGGTCTTAAGAAAGCCCGCAAGGCACCCACTTATACCAAGCGTTAAAATTTTTACAATCAATTAGAATAATCCGTAATGCGTAATCCGTAATTTATTTACGAGTTACGAATTACGGATTATCTTTTTAAGGAAACATTATGGATTTTCAAACGATTTCTTCTATCTTCGACACACTCCGCCTCACACCACCTCCCAAGTTGACTCTGCTCGACGGGCATTTATTTTCACCTCTGCATTATCCTCCCACACCACCAGACACAGATACTTTAATCTTAAATATTGATTCGCAAGGATTGGCTTTGCAAATAAAAAAAGTATTGCTTGCGGTTTATCCTGAAAAGCATGTAGTAAAAATTGTAGAAAGTGGAAAGTGGAAAGAAGAAAGATTAATTGATTTTGGAAATGATTTTTCTTCTGTAATTAATTTATACATCCCATCACTAGGCGAGGGGACATCGTTTGAATCATTTGCAGAAATTGTGGCTCATCTCCGTGCGCCAGATGGCTGTCCATGGGACAAAGAACAGACTCATCAAACGTTGCGAAAACATTTGCTTGAAGAATCGTATGAAACCATCTCAGCTATGGATTCAAATAATCCAAACGAAATGTGTGAAGAGTTTGGAGATTTACTTTTGCAAATTGTGTTAAATGCTCAAATAGCGAGTGAAGCAAAAGAATTTAATGCTACACAAGTCATCAAACATATTTACGACAAAATTATTCGTCGCCATCCGCATGTGTTTGGAGATTTAAAATTAGATGGCGTAGATGGCGTGTTAGCGAATTGGGAAAAGCTGAAAGAAAAAGAAAGAGGCGGTAATAAAGAAAGTAAAGGCATTTTGGATGGAGTCCCAATTTCATTGCCTGCATTAAGTCAGGCGCAAGAATATCAAGACCGTGCCGCCAGAGTTGGTTTTGACTGGAAAGAAATAGACGGCGTTTTGGATAAAGTCAGAGAAGAAATTGAAGAAATCAAAAAAGCAGATTCCGATTTTGAATTGGCTTCTGAAATTGGAGATTTATTCTTCGTATTAGTTAACCTGGCGCGTTGGAAGTATGTCGATTCTGAATCTGCATTGCGGAATGCAAATATAAAATTCAAAAAACGTTTTGCTCATGTTGAAAAGCGGACGAAAGAACAAAACAAAAAATTATCAGATATGACTTTGGAAGAAATGGATAAATTCTGGAACGAAGCCAAAAGTTTGGGGTTGTGATAAAGAATAAAGAACCGTCCCGCAGTTTTTTTTAGTTCAAGTTAATCCTTAAGTCAAACCTGCGGGACGTTATCCTTTGATTGTAAATATTTTCACAATCAAACAAGGTGTAGTATAATCACAAAAATATGGACGCGTTAAGTCTCACGAATTTACAAAAAGAAAACATTCGAGCGAACCCTTATCCGTTTTACGAAAGGCTTCGCGAGCAAGACCCAATTCATTGGGATGAAGAAATGGGGTTTTGGATATTGACTCGTTATGATGATATTGACTCGCTATATACCGACCATCGTTTTTCTCGTGCACAGGGGTTAATGAAAAATTTTGAACGCCTTGATGAATCGCAACAACAAATTGCACAACCTGTTTATCATTCATTTTCCAAAACACTTTTTTATTCAGACCCGCCAGGACATACACATCTGCGTAGTTTGATGAATCATGCTTTCACGCCGCGTTATGTGGAGCGTCTTCGTCCGTTTATTCAACAAACTGTAAATGAACTGCTTGACTCAACGCATAACGAAATGGATATAATCCATGACCTTGCCTATCCATTACCTGTGATG
>JAEURF010000399.1 GCA_016789205.1 Anaerolineales bacterium | reverse complement strand
CAGTGACCCGGCCTTTAAGGATGGCGCGTTTACGAGCCATGACCCGCAAGTGCGCGCTTATGCTTTGCAGAAAACGATGCAGGCCATTGATTTGGGTGTGGAGTGTGGGGCCGCCACTTATGTGTTTTGGGGTGGGCGCGAAGGCACCGATACTGATGCCGCCAAAAACCCGCTAGAAGCCGGTAAGCGCTTCCGCGAGGCGCTGAACTTCTTGTGTGATTACGTGCGGGCGAACAAGTATGATTTAAAGTTTGCGCTGGAAGCCAAGCCGAATGAGCCGCGCGGCGATATTTATTTAGCCACCACCGGCCATATGCTAGCCTTCATTGAAACTTTAGAACACCCGAAAATGGTGGGCGTGAACCCGGAAGTGGCGCATGAGCAAATGGCCGGGCTGAACTTTCTGCACAACGTGGCGCAGGCGTGGGATGCAGGCAAACTCTTCCATATAGATTTGAATGACCAGAACTTTGCGCGCTTTGACCAAGACTTCCGCTTTGGTTCGCACAATCTCAAGCAAGCTTTTTTCTTGGTGAAATTTTTGGAAGACGTGGGCTATAACGGCTCGCGCCACTTTGATGCCCACGCCTACCGCACCGAAGATATAGCTGGCGTGAAG
>JAEURF010000398.1 GCA_016789205.1 Anaerolineales bacterium | reverse complement strand
GGAACTCTTGTAGGCGGTGCTATCACTGGCTCCGCTGGTACAGTAGTAGGGCGTGCTGCCGTTGGCGCACTACTAAAACTGATACCTGGAATTGGTTCAACTGTCGGTGGTGTAATAAATGCAGGTGTAGCCAGCACTTTGACAACCGCATTTGGAGAGGCATACATAGCGGCACTGTATGTTCTTACTAAAGATAATCCAGACCGCATACCTACGGCGGAAGAAATCCGAAATGAATTCATGCGTCAGTTAAAATCTGCTAAACCACAGCAAGAAGCGGGCTAACACAGCGTGCAGCAACTGTCTTGAAAGTCAAGAGCAAAACCCTCCTTTAAAGGGAAAAACAGTCCGTCTCAGACTTTCACCGTCTGCCTGAATGGGGTCTTATCTCGCATCATCGCGTTCAGGATCGTTAGGAACTTCCGCATGCAAGCTGTCAACGCCACTTTCTTTACCTTCCCCCTCCTCAACAACTCCTGATACTGCGCCTGGATCAACGGGTTGTATCTCGTCGCCACCAAGGTCGACATGTACAACACGTTCCGCACTTCGACACGCCCTCCCTTGGTCTTGCGGTAGCCACGCTTCTTGCCACTGTCCGCATTCATGGGTGCCAAGCCCA
>JAEURF010000397.1 GCA_016789205.1 Anaerolineales bacterium | reverse complement strand
GTTTTGGGATTATTGCTTGGCGCATTACCCACACTGGGCGACCTTGGAGAGAGTATGATTAAACGCCAATCCGGAATTAAAGATTCAAGCGACATTATGCCCGGGCATGGTGGTTTCTTTGACCGCATTGATTCATGGATTTGGGGCGCACCAATTGGGTTTTATTTTTTGGTGTGGTTTATCCTATAACTGGAGGTAGCATGGATGTTCTTGGTGCAACACCTACTCGAAACCTCGCGCTTGAATTAGCACGAGTCACCGAAGCCGGGGCTATGATGGCAGGTCGCTTTATGGGACGAGGCGATAAAGAAGGCGCAGACCAAGCCGCAGTCAATGCGATGCGCTTAATCCTCAGTACAGTAGATATGAATGGAATCATCGTCATTGGTGAAGGGGAAAAGGATAAAGCGCCGATGCTGTTCAATGGTGAGATTGTGGGCAACGGCTCAAAACCTGACGTTGATGTGGCAGTTGACCCGATAGATGGGACTCGTCCTTTGGCATTTGGTCGTTCCAACTCACTGGCGACTGTGGCAATTGCGCCACGTGGCACAATGTTTGACCCCGGACCATTTGTGTACATGAATAAAATTGCAGTGGGACCCGAATCAAAGGGCAAGATTGATATTGA
>JAEURF010000396.1 GCA_016789205.1 Anaerolineales bacterium | reverse complement strand
TCACAAACGCAATGGCTTTCTCTAGATTCATTCGTTAGCTCTCCGCTAGCCGGTGAATATGCTCCCGCTCCCACGCCAGCCGCACGCGGCGGCCTTTGGCGGCCAACACATCCATGGAGGTGGCGCGCAAATTCTGCTCAATCACCGTTAGCTGGCCGCCAGAATCTAGCGCCACCTCGTAGCGGGTGTTCATACCCAAGTACACCACTTCGTGAATCTGCCCATCGGCCACAAACTCAGTGGGGCCAACCGCGCTGTTCGGCTCACGCAGATGGATTTTTTCTGGCCGGACGGTAAAGGTGTGGGCTTGGCCAGTGATGGCCCGCGCGGCTTCCGCTTGCACAATGTTGGAGATGCCCACAAAGCCCGCCACAAATTTGGTTTGCGGGCTTTCGTAAATTTCCGCCGGTGAGCCAACTTGCTCAATCTGGCCGTGGTTGAAAACCGCCAGCCGGTCACTCATCGTTAACGCTTCTTCTTGGTCATGCGTTACAAAAATAAAGGTGATGCCCACTTGTTGCTGAATGGCTTTCAATTCAACCTGCATCTGTTGGCGCAGTTTTAAGTCCAAAGCGCCCAGCGGCTCATCTAGCAATAACACACGCGGCTGGTTAATGAGGGCGCGGGCGAGA
>JAEURF010000395.1 GCA_016789205.1 Anaerolineales bacterium | reverse complement strand
ATTTAGAACTCGTCTTCTTCTTCCCACTCGTCATCTTCTTCGTCAAGGTCTTCGTCTTCCCACTCCTCTTCGTCTTCATCCCACTCGTCATCTGCAACGGCAACACCATCGGCAGGCGAATAGGTAACACAGCCTGTGTCTGGGTCTACCTCTACAGCGGCGGCAGAACAAAAACCTTCATCGAGAAACACACAATCGGCGTAATGACATTTAATGCGTGGCATTTCAACATCCTCCTAAACTTGGGGGTTTCTAATTAATCGCGTAACGGCGATAATAAATGTGAGCATCATCATCGTTTGCGCGGTAACACAAAATGGACAAAGTGCCTTGAGAATAAAAATTTCTACATAAATCAGCCATAAAACAACAGCAAACCCAGCCAGTGCTACGGCAAAGAAAACCAATGTGCCATTTTTTTGCAAAAATGAATTTCGGTTTTCAAAAAACAAAATAGCGAGTAAAGCGATATTCCCAATCACACCAATCACTGGTACATCAATCCCGTTAATTTCAGAATATCGGCTGGCGGTTACAGTAGAGCAAGCCCCAGAGCCTAAGCACATGGCTTCATTGCCAGTGGCTTTGAAGATGGTCATATAAATTCCAACGACCAACCCTATAAACAAAAG
>JAEURF010000394.1 GCA_016789205.1 Anaerolineales bacterium | reverse complement strand
CCTCGAACCACCTTTGATTTGCTTCTCGCGGGCGATGGCTTCTTCCATTGTGGCATATTCTTCATAATAAACCAACTTTGTAATATTGTAATTGCTTGTAAAACCTTCAACTGTTTTTTCTTTATGTTCAGTTACTCTTCTTAATAGATTACTGGTCACGCCTGTGTAAAGAACTTTGTTGTATTTGTTGGTCATAATGTAAATACAAGGACGAAGTTCTCTTTTCATAACTTCTCTTTGTTTCCGTCATTATTCTCGTCATTGCGAGGAGTGATGCGAAGCATCCCGACGAAGCAATCTCATGACATAGTTGGGGATTGCTTCGCCGCAAAGAACAAGTGCGCGACTCGCAATGACGAAATTACTTAATTACAAACGCCATGACCATAAACAACAAATACATCATTCCACCCGCTCCAGCGATTAAATTTGCAATTCCATTCAAGTTTGGTGAAATGCCTCGTAAAACGAAATTAGTTGTGAGCAAAACCCACACGAGTGCATGTCCCCAGCGGAGGATGAAAAAGCGAAAGCCAGTTGCTGTCTCTGCTTCTTTAGGAATCCCAAAGAAGCTATAAGCAATGGCGATTGCGAGAGCGAGCCCAGCCCAAGCAAACCATGGAAGATTGAGAAAG
>JAEURF010000393.1 GCA_016789205.1 Anaerolineales bacterium | reverse complement strand
TGCTCAAAGAGCAAGGCTATGACGTAACCGGCATGATGCTCCGTTTGTGGAGTGAGCCGGGCAAAGAAGAATCCAATCGTTGTTGTACACCTGATTCCATGGCGCAAGCTCGCCGTGTGGCAGGAATTTTGGATATTCCATTTTATGTCATTGATGCAAAAGATGTTTTTCGAGAAACAGTTGTTGAATATTTTCTCAGCGGATATGCTCACGGCGAAACGCCAAACCCTTGTTTGGTGTGCAATCAAAAAATCCGTTGGACGTTTTTATTAAATCATGCACTTGCACTTGGTGCAGAGTTTATGGCAACAGGTCACTATGTCCGTCTACGGTCTACCGTCCACGGTCAAAAAGAATTACTCCGTGCCGTTGACCACTCCAAAGACCAGTCTTATGTTTTGCATGTTTTGAAGCAAGAACAATTGAAACATGCTTTATTTCCAGTGGGTGATTATCCAAAACCTGAAATTCGTGCCATTGCTGAAAAGTTTGGTTTACCAACTGCCTCACGAAAAGATTCGCAAGATTTATGTTTTTTGGCTGGTGAGGATTATCGAAACTTTTTACAAAGAAATGCCACTGAGATTCTCACGCCCGGTGAAATTGTCACACCCGAAGGCAATGTGATTGGTCAACATA
>JAEURF010000392.1 GCA_016789205.1 Anaerolineales bacterium | reverse complement strand
ATATTATTTTTCTCGTGTAGAAGGCGTTCTCTAACGCCGATGAGATATAAAATTTTGACTTATGCAAGAGGTCTATTATAGATTGCTTCGGGCTTCACCCTCGCAATGACGATGTGGTTTATCCTTCTGGCGTCACAATTGCCATGATGAGATAAACCAATAACATAGCACCATTGAAGGTGAAGAAACCCAGCACAAATAACAAGCGGACAATGGTTGGGTCGATGTTTAGATAATCACCAAGCCCAGCACATACACCTGCAATCATGCGGTTGGATTTACTGCGTGTGAGAGTTTTGTATTCAGTCATTTTGACTCCTTTCGTTTAATCTACTTGCTTTACGCATCAAAACGAAAAGAGTTTCAGATTATTTATACTTCCTTGCTTCAAAATAATTAATTCCCGCCGCGTATAAAAGAAATACACCAAGCACAATAAAGAGAATTGCTTGCAAGCCGAGCCAATTCAATTGCCAGAGACCAAAGCCTGCAAAGGCTATACCGACCAAACCATAGAAAGTTGCATTTTTCATATACCCCGAACCAACTCTCTTCGATTGAAATAAATTTCTAGCAGTGAGTTGCTCTAGTTGATGAACTTCACTTTCATGTCGATTTTTACAAGCAATCACATCATCAATCACAG
>JAEURF010000391.1 GCA_016789205.1 Anaerolineales bacterium | reverse complement strand
CATAAATGCGGCGGTCATAATCAGCAAACCAAGAATCACCATAACGGTGTCACTGCCAAAACCAGAAAACGCTTGATCTAGCGGAATAAGCCCTAGGACAATTAACGCAAGCAATGCACTCAATGCAGTGACATCAGGTGAAATCCATTCAGACCAGAATAGCACCAAGGCAATCGCGAGAACAATCAATAGCAAGACAATAGATACTGTCACTTGTATGATTTCCTTTTCGTGAGAATCAGTAGAACAGAGTATATAGAAATTTGATTTGCTTACGTTTTCTGACTATTATATCCACGAATGATGGGTCACATCTGAGAAAAGTTATAGTTTCGTGCTCTGAATTTAAGATTTTGTAAACATGAATTATTACGATTTCAAATCGTCAAGCCAAAGTTCTGCATCTTCTGCCTTGACCGCTCGCTCTGCTTGATAAAGCAATGTATTAAAACTTTGTCTGCGTCTGAATGGAGCATTGGCTGGCAAATAAGAATCTGGGACAGGTGTTGGCTGATTATTCAATGAGACATTAAAACAAGGTGACCATTTTTGAATCAGCAATCGTTCAGAAGCACTTAAGTCATTTTGAACATCAATAAACTGTTCAGATTGCGAACTGATTAATTCAATCGTGAAATTCATAGATTG
>JAEURF010000390.1 GCA_016789205.1 Anaerolineales bacterium | reverse complement strand
GTGGATGAGTTGATGACGAAGTAGAGGTTATATGTTTAATATTATTTGGCAATATCAAGTCAAAGAAGAACATAAAATAAAATTTGAAGAAATATACTCTACTAACGGTTTATGGGCAGATTTATTCAAAAGATCTCAAGGTTATTTAGGCACAGAATTATTTCAAGATGAAATAAACTCGCAATTTTACTTAACCATTGACCATTGGAAATCCAAACAAGATTTTGAATCATTTCAATCTCAATGGCAAGAGGCGTACAAGTTGTTAGATGAACAATGTGAAGGATTAACCGAAAAAGAATCTTTGCTAGGCAAGTGGCATCTTAAGTAATGACTATGAATCAGATAAAAAGAACTCGGAGGTCTTAAAGACCTCCGAGTTCTTTTTTAGCCACTTAACCCACTATGCTATGGGGTGCTACGCAAAAGTGACTGTCTCTTTTTTGTTTAATATGCTCGTTTTTCTACACGCAGTAAAACAAGAACCCACTCCTTCCTTGAGAGGATTACAAACCTCTCAAGGAAGGTTTTAAATCCTCTCTTGAGAGGATTCTAAACGAGTCAGGGGAGGATTTATATCTTGTTAGGATAAAATTACGCTAAAACAAAGGAAACTAATTTATGAAATTCACCGCTTTTATTATTGAAC
>JAEURF010000038.1 GCA_016789205.1 Anaerolineales bacterium | reverse complement strand
TGGTCGTGGATATGGCTTTGGTTATCCATCTCATCACGGTTTTGGGTTTGGTCACCATTTCGGATTTGGTCTCTTCCACTTCTTCGGCTTCTTCATCTTCTTATTCTTCTTCTTTGGATTGTTACGCCTCATCTTCTTCCGACCGTGGGCTTGGGGCAAACATGGACACTGGGGTGGCAAATGGGAAGGAAGATTTGACGAATGGCACAAACGTGCTCATGGCGAAGAAAGTCCAAAAGAAGATAAGTAAATAGGTAGACAAGTAAACAAGTAACGAGTAACAAGAAATAAGTTAACTCGTTACTTGTTACTCTTATCTCTTTCCTCTTTCTTCTTTCTTCCGTTATCCCTTATACTTTCCCTATGCCTCAACTTATCCTCGTCGTAGATGATGAACCCAAAATTGTGCGCCTTGCGCGCGATTATTTAGAAAAAAATAATTTTCGCGTCGTAACTGCAAGTGATGGTCAATCTGCACTCACAACTGCCCGCCGCGAAAAACCTGACCTCATCATCTTAGACTTAATGCTTCCAAACATAGATGGTCGTGAAGTATGCAAAATTCTTCGCAAAGAAAGTGATATTCCTATCATCATGTTAACTGCGTTATCAGAAGAAGTTGACCAAATCACAGGTCTTGAAATCGGCGCTGATGATTACATCACCAAACCATTTTCGCCACGTGCCTTAATTGCAAGAGTCCGCGCTTTGCTTCGCAGAACAAGCGGTGACATAAAATTACCAAACGTGATTCGCATTGGAAACCTTGAAATTGACTCAGAAAAATATTCTGTAACTTATCAAGATAATCCCATCAAACTCACGCCGAATGAATTTAGATTATTACAATTGCTCGCCAGCCATGCTGGTCAAACATTGACTCGCGAACAAATCTTAGAAAATTTACACGGTGTCGCATCCAGTTTTGATAGAAGCATTGATTCGCATATTAAGAATCTAAGAAAAAAACTTGAGCAAGCCTCAAATCAAAATATGATTGAAACAGTCTATGGAATTGGTTACAGGTTTATAGAATAAGAATGTCTGACCATCCAACTCCACGCCCACCCAAACGTTTTCGCGGAAGACGAAGATTCTTTCCATTCTTTCCGCTTTTCTTTTTTGTTACACTATTTTTTATTGGCGGCACCGCCGCGCTTTTTTATTTACTATTTTCACAACACATGCACGCTAGAAACATTTGGATGCTTGTTTGTGGCGCACCATTTATCGTCGTCATTATCATCATTATTACAATTTTCAACTTATGGATTCGCTTCGGTAAACCGTTAGAAAATCTTTTCAGTGCAATTGACTCAGTTTCCGAAGGCAATCTCGGTGTGCGTGTGCCGGAAAGTAAATCTGATATGTTCAGCGAATTAATCACACGCTTTAATAAAATGATTGATGAACTCGAACGCGCTGATAAACAACGTCGCAATCTCACGGCTGATATTGCCCACGAACTTCGCACGCCGCTTCACATCATTCAAGGGAATTTAGAAGGCATTATTGACGGAGTTTATAAACCAACTGAAGAACATATCAACAATACATTAGATGAAACAAAATTATTGACTCGACTCATCAACGACCTGCAGACTTTATCTCTGGCAGAATCTCATCAACTTCCGCTTCATCCTACCCGCTTCCTGCTCGCTGACCTGATACATGACCTCACTTCAAGTTTTTATTCTCAAGCGAAGTCGCTTGGGATTAATCTTGAATCAAACATCAAAGATTCTTCCTTAGAAATTAATGCAGATTATGACAGACTCAATCAAGTTTTATCCAATTTAATCTCAAACGCACTGCGTCACACACCTGAAGGTGGGAAAATATTGATAGAAACAGAAACAATTACAAGTCAAGAACGAAGCGTGCGGATACTTGTCAAAGATTCTGGCGAAGGAATCGCATCCGAAGATTTACCATTCATCTTCGACAGATTCTGGCGCGGAGATAAATCTCGCAGTGGCAGAATCAACAGCGGGCTAGGACTCGCCATTGCAAAACAATTAATCGAAGCGCATCATGGGACAATACAAGTTGAAAGTGAAGTCGGAAAAGGAACAACATTTGTGATTGAGATTTAACGGGGTAAAATTTAATCAATGGAACTCTCTGAAAAGATTCAAGGCATCCTTGCCACATTGCCAGCCAAACCTGGTTGCTACATTTATCGCAATGCCGAAGGGACGATTATTTACGTTGGCAAAGCGATTAGTTTGAAGAATCGTGTCCGTTCTTATTTCCATGCCGATTCAAGTCACGACAATAAAACTCGCCGCCTTGTAAGAGACATTACAGATATTGAATGGATTGTCGTAGGTTCTGAACTCGAAGCGTTGATTCTTGAAATGAATTTAATCAAGAAGCATCGCCCAAAATATAATATTCGTCTAAAAGATGATAAAAAATATCCATATATAAAAATTCACTGGAATGACCCATTTCCAAAAGTGACAGTCACAAGGAACATGATTGAAGATGGCTCAAGATATTTTGGTCCGTACACTTCGGCATGGGCAGTCCACCAAACTTTAGAAGCACTTCGCAAAATATTTCCATACCTCACCTGTGACCGTGAAATTACGGGCAATGACGCACGCGCTTGTTTATATTACGACATTAA
Source organism: Anaerolineales bacterium (assembly GCA_016789205.1). Taxonomy (GTDB): domain Bacteria; phylum Chloroflexota; class Anaerolineae; order Anaerolineales; family Villigracilaceae; genus Villigracilis. The sequence goes on along the minus strand of JAEURF010000038.1, from coordinate 7,655 downwards.
ATTATGCACTGCCCCATGTATCGGAGCAATTTCTCAAGCGGGTTATCGTCAAATGATTTCAGACCTGATGGATTTCTTAGGCGGACATAGCGAGCATATTGTCATTCGTTTGCAAAATGACATGCAAAAAGCATCGGAAGAAATGCGTTTTGAAAAAGCCGCCGCTGTGCGAGACCAACTCAAAGCGATTCAATCTATTATTGAAAGACAAAAAATTGTCTTCGGGTCAGATTATAAAGATTCAGATGTGATTGCTATGGCACGTGCAGATGGTGAAGCTTGTGTACAAATCTTTTTCATTCGGGGTGGAAAATTAATTGGGCGTGAATATTTTATTCTCGAAGGCACAGAAGATACGGCTGATAAAGAAGTCGTCTCTGAATTTGTGAAGCAGTTTTATACCGAAGCCGCAAACATTCCTGAGCAAGTGATGCTTCCACAAGAAATTGAAGAACGCATCATCATTTCGCAATGGTTAAGGTCAAAACGTGGCGGCGAAAAAGTTGAGTTACTTGTGCCGAATTCAGGTCAGCCACAAGAGTTGGTCAAGATGGCGGCAGAGAACGCTTCTGAAACTTTAACAGCACTTCGCGCACAATGGCAAGCGGATGCTCATAAACAAGAACAAGCATTGAGTGATTTGCAAAACGCATTAAAGTTATCTGCGCCACCCAATCGCATAGAATGTTATGACGTCAGTCACACACAAGGCGTGGCAACTGTTGGCGCGATGATTGTCTTTGAACAAGGTGTACCAGCCAAAAGGTTGTATCGAAAATTTAATATTGAATCCACAAGCATTGGCGCACCAGATGATTTTGCTTCGATGGAAGAAATGCTCACACGTCGTTTCAGGCGTTGGAAAGGTTCGCAGGAAAAAGAAACAGATGTCGGGTCAAAGAAAGATGAGGCGTTTTCTTTCCTTCCAGATTTAATCATCATTGACGGCGGTAAAGGTCAATTGAGTCGCGTTGTCAAAGTGATGGAACAATTTGAATTGCTCGATAAAGTTCCAGTAGTTGGGCTTGCCAAACAAGAAGAAGAAATTTTCTTTCCGCATAATAGTCAACCTTTGATTTTGCCTCGTCATTCACAAGGACTTTATCTTGTACAGCGGATTCGTGATGAGGCACATCGCTTCGGGATAACGGCGCATCGTAACAAACGTTCGAAACTGGGGCTTGCATCTCAACTGGATTCAATCCCCGGCATTGGTCCCACTCGCCGAAAAGCCTTGCTAACCCATTTTGGTTCTATAGATAAAATAAAAGAAGCCAGCATTGAAGAACTTTCAACTGTTAAGGGGATGAATGAAATTGCCGCAAAAAATGTAAAGGCAAACTTAGAATAATGTCATGAAAAAAACAAGTTTAATTCTTTGGGTGTTTTTGCGCCTGCCAATCCTTTTGGCAGGTTTGTATTTATTTCGTGCAGAACTTGCCGTATGGATAGAGCGCCATTTCAATTTGGCATTGGTGATTGAGTCTCTTATTTATCTTATCAGCACCGCATGGATTCGCCTACTTCTGATTGGTTTTACTGCTATTGTTTTAATCGTTATTTACTTAATGATAAAAAAATGGTTAGGGAATATTGGCAATCCATATCCTATTTTCGTTTTATCCTCTTTTGTTTTGTTTGCAGTATTTCTAACATTTTTACTAAAAGTTGATTTATCTAATCTAGGGCTTGGATTGGTCACGCTTATTTTGGCAATCAATACCTTACCAGAAAACTGGTTAGATAGATATATAACCAAAAATAAACTTGCAAGCGTATTTTTCACAATCGGTGCAGGGATTTCTGAAGCAGTGTTTTTACAAACCTATTTTCATTGGCTGGTAGATTCACTGGGATTAAATAAAAGCATAAAGAAATGGTCTTGGCTAACGGGAATTTTGTTAGCATGTTTTTATTTCTTTTTTTCACTTACTCCTTACAACAACCAAAGAGTTTTGACGCTAGGTGAAAAGATTCACGCCAACTCCGCAGTAGAAAAATTTTCGTCCGGTGGCTATAACTGGATAGATTTGAATCTTGAAAACAATTTATTGTATGCTTCGGGGCATAATGTCAATTACATCATGGCATACGACCTTGAAAATTTAGACCTACCACCGCGCAGGTCTAATGTGCAAGTTGGCAAGCCTCAAAGTTTTGCTTACAACCCCGATTTACAAGAGATATACGTCTATCGGGCAGATGCTGAAGAACTTTTATATCTTAACGCCGTCACGCTTGAATTGCTTCGTTCTGTTCCCGTCCCGAACCTTGCGCCGGGAGATGTATGGGTCAATTGGCAAAGTGGAACAGACACTATCACGCTCGCCTCTGAAGCAGACCGTGACGTTGGCTTTCATTTTGTGATGATTAACCGAGTCAGTGGTGAAATTATCATATCTACGGATTTATCTATTGCCCCCACGAGTGTTGCATTTGACGTCGAAAATCATGTCTTCTATTTCAATTCATTTCTTGAAACCCAGCTTTTCTCATGGGATATGGTTTCCCATCAAGTCCTTCAGCAGTCTCCCATCAGCCCAAACACAGATAGATTAATCTATGACCCAATTACTTCTGAAGTCTTGGTTGCTTCTCCACAAGATGGTGCAATTTTGCGCTACGATGGAAACACGCTTAAATTCAAAGGCGAGATAAATACCAGCCTCGGTGACAGAACCCTAGCACTCGACTCAAAAAGAAACCTGCTTTTGGTTGGGAATTTCATCAATAACTATATGCAGGTGATTGACCTAAATACCTATCAACCAATTGCGCGTTATTACATCGGTCCTTGGATTCGTACGATTGCGCTTGATACCGAAAAAGGGATTGCTTACGTCTCAACTATTCACAATTTATTCAAGGTGACTTATATAAAGTAATTACGGTAAAATAGCAAGTATGAAAGAAGTTTGGGTCGTTGACGATGATGAAGAAATGGGCAAAGCCGTTGGCTTGATGCTACAACTGTTGGATTATGTTCCGACGCATTTCTTAAATCCGCGCCCGGCGGCGCAGGCACTGCTGGCTGGCAAACAGCCAGAGTTATTGATTCTTGACATCAACATGCCAGAGGTCAGTGGCTTAGATATGCTAGAATTTTTACGCCGTAGAGAAGAATGGAAAAATTTACCGGTCATTATGCTCTCCTCCGAAGCGGCAGATGTGATGGTAGAAAAAGCCATGCAACTCGGCGCAGATGCCTATGTAATGAAGCCTGTTACAATCGAAGAACTAGAAAAAGCAATGTCGCAAGCCTTTTATAAAAGCATTAAAAATATAAAAAAGTGAGTAGCAATGGCTGGAAAAAATAAAAAACAATCAAAAAATGAGACCTCTACTCAAAATCGTGTGGCGCAGATTCTATTTGCCATCTTCGCGATTATGATTATCCTCTCGATGGTGCTTTCCGCTGTCATAAGTTATTAGCAAGTTCAGAATGGTATAATTTCGTCCGCGCGGCTGAATGATATGCCGCGTTTTATTGTGCAAAAAATTTTATGAGGAAATATGCTCGACAATCTACAAGCTGTTGAAGATAAATATGAACAACTTAGCAAAGAATTGCTAGAAGTAGGCAATGACTATAAACGCGCGGGTGACATCAACAAAGAATTGGTGAGCCTAGAACCATTAATTAAGAAGGCGCGTGAATATCGTCAGGCGATGAAAAGCTTAGACGAAGCCAAAACAATTCTCACGTCAGAAAATGATGCGGAATTAATATCACTTGCCAAAGCAGATATTGATGACCTGACTCCGAAAATCGAAATCCTTGAAAAAGAAATCAAAGGCTTGCTGGTTCCCAAAGACCCGCGTGATGATAAAAATGTTATCGTAGAAATTCGCGCAGGCACCGGCGGTGACGAAGCCGCCATCTTTGCGGCAGATTTATTCCGCATGTACACGCGTTATGCCGAAGATAAAAAATGGAAGACTGAACTGCTTTCTGAAAGTTCAATCGGTGTGGGCGGTTACAAAGAAGTTATTTTTGAAGTTAAAGGCAAAGGCGCTTATTCAAGAATGAAATATGAATCTGGTGTACATCGTGTACAACGTGTGCCAGCCACCGAAGCGCAAGGACGCATTCACACATCAACTGCCACAGTCGTTGTGCTTGCTGAAGTTGATGATGTTGAAATTGAAATTCCAGATAGCGATATTGAAATTGAAGTGTTTCGTTCTTCAGGTGCAGGCGGACAAAATGTACAAAAGAACTCCACTGCAATTCGTTTGTATCATAAACCCACAGGCATTGTGATTACATGCCAAGATGAACGCTCACAATTACAGAACCGTATGCGTGCCATGAGCATTTTACGCGCACGTTTATATGAATTAGAAGAACAAAGAAGACAACGCGAACTTGAAACAGACCGCCGTTCACAAGTGGGCACAGGCGAACGCTCTGAAAAAATTCGTACTTACAATTATCCGCAAAATCGCGTCACAGACCATCGCATTGGTTTATCGAATTACAACTTACCCGCCGTGATGGATGGCGACATTGATGATTTTATTGATGAATTAACCACACGTGATGAAGCTGGCAAACTCGCTTCAGCAGGCGTGGATGATGACGAATAAAACACATCATATAATATTTACATGAAAAGATTTGAAGTTCTAATCCGCATCCTTTTCATTGTGTTGGTGGCATTCATCGCTTGGTCACTTCGCGCTCGTGCAGTTGAAAAACTTAGCATTGATTTTGATGAAGATGATTACCTGCGTGCCGGACAAGAATACACGCATCTGATTCGGACTTCAAACTGGTCTGGCTTCCTAGACACTAACTACCGCCCGGAACATCCCCCGCTCGCAAAAATTGTTATTGGATTGAGTCTTTTATCTGCCCCTGAAAAAGATTTAATTCGTGATGCACCGACTACATCAGAACCGAATAGATATCTTCCGCGCGAACTTGTGCGACCTGCGCGAACAACAAATGCAATCTTAGGTTGGTTGACTGTCCTTTTACTTGCAATTGTTAATCCAGTGGCAGGGTTGGCATTAGCCACACATACATTCACAATCAAATATGTATCACAAATAATGCTGGAAGCACTCCCTGCATTGACAAGTTTTATTACGGTCTTAGCGTATTTGCAATTCAAGAAAAAAGAAAAAACGAATTGGCTGATTACATCAGGAATATTTTTAGGGTTAACAGCCGCTTCTAAATATCTGTATTGTGTCGTCGGCATTGCCATTTTGATGGATTGGTTTCTCGAAGCAAAATCAAAAGAACAAATCAAAACTTTTTTTCGTCAAGCATTGCTGTGGGGAGTTATCGCGTTTGCAATTTTCTTTATAGCAAATCCATTCTTGTGGACAAATCCAATTGGACGTTTACAAGAATCCGTTTTTTATCATGCACAATATTCTTCTAGTGCAGAAGAAGTAAACCGAGCGGGTTATCCATTTTGGCAACCGTTTAATTGGTTATTTTTTTCTCCAATCGCTTGGCATCAAGATGTATTTCTTTTTGCGCCTGATATTTGGATTACATTATTAGCAGTCATTGGTTTAGCAAGGTTATGGAAACGTGAACGCGTCTATGTTTTATGGATGGGCGTTGCTTTGCTGTTTTTATTATTCTGGCAGACCAAATGGCCCCAATACATTATCATTTTCACAGTTCCACTTTCGCTTTCTGCGGCTGAGGGAATTGCTAGTCTGTGGAATCAATTGCTGGAATGGTGGAAAAATCGTCAGGTACAGCGAACAACCATCAACAAGAATGAAGCGCGCAGAGCGATTCCATGGTTGGTGCCGGGATTAATCGCATTCGCTATCTTTACAATCTTTCCGTTGATTTTTCAAGTGATTGTTTCAATGACGGATTTCAACAGTGCGTCTATCCGTGATGGATTTCAAGGCGGCATTTGGCGTGCATTTTGGGAAGGAATCACTGGGCAAATTCCGATTTCAGAATGGGATGGTTCGCGTGCAAATAGTGTGCGGTTTACTGGATTAACTTCATATCCATTTGTATTTAATGAGATTGCAAACGGAAATGGCAGTGGCTATAGCATTCTATTTTTTAATATCATGTGGGCTGTTGTTTCTGTGATTTTACAAGGCGGGCTAGGGCTTGGCGTTGCTTTGCTTTTATGGCAACGCGGTGTGAAGTTAGGAAAATTTTGGCAAGCCCTATTTATTTTGCCATGGGCAATCCCTGAAATGATTGGGGCTTTGATGTGGTTCAATATTTTTCAAGAAGATTGGGGTTGGTTGTATCTCGCCGCAGAAAAATTTGGGGCGGATTCTTTTTTCGGAGTATTTACAAGAAATTTAGAAAATAGTCCGAGCTTGTGGTTGATTACATTTCTATTGCCTGCTTTATGGTATGGCTTTCCGTTTATGATGCTAGCCGCAAGTACTGGACTAAAACTTATTCCAAAAGAAGTATATGATGCGGCATCTATGGATGGCGCGAATGCTATGCAAACATTTCGCTATGTCACTTTGCCATTGCTCATGCCATTACTTTTGCCAGCCATCATTGTGCGCGGAATTTTTGCTTTCAATCAATTTTATCTTTTTCAAACATTTTATTTTCTGGAAGGCACACTTGCCACACTTTCATACAATGTTTTTAATCCCACTGGATATTTCGGTGGTGGACAATTCGCCACATCCGCTGTGATTAATATCATCACAGTTCTCATCCTTATTATTTTTGTTTCTATGTTCAACCGTTGGAGCAAAGCCGAAGAAGGAGTAGTACATGCATAAAATTTCTACTCTCAAGCAAATCATTACACAAAGTTTGCTGACCTTGATTGGCTTGTTCGTCCTTCTTCCAATTTGGGGAATGATTCGCCTCGCATTTGACGGCTCATTAAAAGGACGACCCACAGAATTTCGATTCTTCCCCAAAGAATGGTCATTGACTGCTTTTCTGCAAGTGTTAGATAGACCCTATCAATCTGTAGAATTTAGTGTGTTATTAAAAAATAGTTTAATCGTTTCATTTGGCGCGGCATTGCTTGCAATCGTACTTGGCATTAGCCTAGCCTATGCGTTTGCTCGTTTTCGATTCCCTGCTCGTAAGCAAGGTCTTTTCGCAATTTTATTAACTGCATTTTTACCGCCCGTTGCCTTTATGACACCACTTTATATTTTATTAAGTATTTTACAAATCCGCACTACGCTGTTCGCATTGGTGCTGGTCTATGCTTCGTTCGCATTACCGTTTTGTATTTGGAATATGCGCGCCGCATTTCAAGCCATTCCAAAAGAAATTGAGGAAGCCGCATTTCTTGATGGCGCAGGCGACTTTCAAACTTTTCTCAACATCACATTTCCACTGGCATTACCTTCGATTGCAATTTCTGGTTTGATTGCATTTCTGATGGCATATTCTGAATTTGCAATTGGCTGGCTGTTTGTAGATAAAGCCGATAACGTCACACTTGCCATGTCAATCTATGCCATTGTGCAATCACAATACTCAGGCGGCGCACAACCGTGGAGTTATCTAGGTTCGTTGGTCATTATCATTTCTATTCCTGTCATCATTGTTTTTCTAATTTTTCAATACACATTGCTTGAACGCATGTTATTTGGTTCTGCTGAATGAACATTAGCAATTTAATTAAAAAATTTTCGACTCAATATCAAAGCGAAAATGCGGATTTAGAACT
>JAEURF010000389.1 GCA_016789205.1 Anaerolineales bacterium | reverse complement strand
AAACATGCAAGCTTTTTGCATAACGAAGTTCCAGGAGTTTTTATTCCAGATGAAACGCTCAAACGAATCGAATCTGCAGGTGAAGGCGCCGCCAAAGCAGGCGTTGAACTAGCCGTTGATTTAATTCAAGGAATCAAACCTTGGGCAAGCGGAATTTACATGATGCCACAATTCCATCGTTATGATTTAGTTTCCGAAATCATTGTCAATGTGAAAGAATAAATCGCTTCTTTCTTAATTTATACTTGTTTCTGACACTTCAACTTGATTCTTAACCCAAACATGGCAAAACATTCCATCCCACACTTTTTGATAAGTTTTCTACTTAGTTTATGTTTTGCCTACATCATTATCGGATTCCTAAACCCAGTTCTTGATTCAATCTTAGCGATTGTCATTGCAACTTTAATCGTAATGACAATCGCTAATGTTTTAATGTATATGTCATTACGAGCCACGCCCTTGTGGCGAAGCAATCTCCTCGCTACATCTTTACCTATTTTCTTTATTGGAACAATTTATATTTGTCTCCAATTCCCTGAAATGTTTGTATGGGAACATATTTCTATTCCTCAACAATATCTTTTGACATTTATTCTAACGGCATTGGTTTCAACTTTATGGAGTCAAGCGGCTTGCCGCTTGATAAT
>JAEURF010000388.1 GCA_016789205.1 Anaerolineales bacterium | reverse complement strand
TTATCTTGCAACCACAGATTCTGATAGCAGATGAGCCAGTTTCAATGTTGGACGTTTCCATCCGCGTAGAAATTCTCAATCTGCTTAAGAGTCTTCGCGAGAAACACAACATTAGCATCCTCTATATTACCCATGACTTGGCAACAGCGGCTTTCTTTACAGATCGTATTGCTGTAATGTATCTTGGTAAAATCATCGAAATCGGCACAACACAGGATATCATCCAAAACCCACAGCACCCCTACACAAAAGCCTTAATATCAGTAATTCCGGTTCCCAATCCCCGTCTTCGCCGCAAACGAGAAATTCTGCAGGGTGAAATTCCTAACCCCGGTAATATTCCATCAGGCTGTCGTTTTCACCCTCGCTGTCCTATTGCAATCGACCAGTGCAAAGTAGTTTCTCCCACGCTGGAACCGATGAATGCGCATCATCAGTCAGCTTGCATCAATAAGTCAAACTCAGGTTGAATCATGAATTTAGATTACCCATCGGTACAATTACTAGATGCACTCATTAAAACCCCCAATCTTTGTGGTGCCTTGGCATCATCCGATAACAAATGGATTGCATGGAGTTGGTTAGGTATATCAGATACGAACGACGTCTATGCCGTTCCAACCAGTGGAGATCAAAAACCAACCCGGCTCT
>JAEURF010000387.1 GCA_016789205.1 Anaerolineales bacterium | reverse complement strand
CTTTTAGAAAATACCTATCGTTTATTTCAAGACCCCGAAGCCTCATTGTTTGCAGGCATTTTATTCGGCGTAGAAACCGGCTTACCCCGCAAATTACAAGAAGCCTTCAAAAACACAGGCACGGCTCACATCATTGCCATTTCAGGATTTAACATCGCGATTATTGCAGGCGTTTTATTTTCAACATTCAAATACATCTTCAATGAACGCATCAGTGCCTTGCTTGCCATATTCGGAATCTTTTTTTATGCCTTTCTCGTCGGCGGAGATTCAGCCGTGATGCGCGCCGCGTTTATGGGTAGCATTTCACTGTTTGCGCGTCAGGTTGGCAGGCGTAATGCTGGGTTGAATGCGCTTGCTGTTGTCGCGTTGATTATGGCATTAATTAATCCATTAGTATTATGGGATGTCGGTTTTCAACTTTCGTTTTTTGCAACACTCGGTTTAATTCTGTATGCCGAACCATTTTCAAATTTCACAGAAAGCATCATTGCAAAATTCACAAAAAATGATACAAGTACATTCACAAAAATCATCAATGAAAATATTGTCTTAACTTTTGCGGCGCAACTCACTACCATTCCAATTATGGCTTATCACTTCAATCGCATCTCATTAATTTCTTTTATCGCCAATCCGTTTATTCTGCCGGTGCAACCTGC
>JAEURF010000386.1 GCA_016789205.1 Anaerolineales bacterium | reverse complement strand
GACCTTGGCAAATTCCTTATCCGGAACGAGAGCCGGGTCAAGATAAAATTTTATGACATGGTTTTTGAGAGCAGTAGATTCAGAGGGAAGTGACGCTGCATGAACAGGTGCCGGAATTGCAGCCAGACAGACCAGCAGTGCCATCGAGATAAGAGCATATTTGGAAAAAAATTTGGGTGCCATTGTGAATTCTCCTGACAAGGGCACCCAACATAGCGAGGTTGCACGTAAAAACAGCAGCAACACTATACGATAATGGTTTCGGCGGCCTGGCAATCGTGACCACTTGCGTGGCGGTAGACCCGTTGGCTTTGCGTCGCCGGCTTTCGCCGGGTTTGCCCTTATCGATACAACTTTTGTAATGTGCAAAGATCAAATCAAACAAAAAAGCGGACCGAGAATCAACGGGTCCGCCAATGGCAAAAGGGAGATATTGTGTTCGGCGGCCTGGCAATCGTGGCCGCTTGCGCGGCGGTAGACCCGTTGGCTTTGCGTCCCCGGCTTTCGCCGGGTTTGCCTTTATCAACTAACTATGTTGATACCATTATATGAATTTTTCTAGTTTTTTGCCTTAACGATAATGTAATTTATCCTTACATTCCTGATGGGTACGAGGTTCTTGAAAGCGGGCTATACTCCCCTCTGTTGGCATTGGAACTGGATTTCCTGATTTGACCCT
>JAEURF010000385.1:284-679 GCA_016789205.1 Anaerolineales bacterium | reverse complement strand
GCCTTCGAATATGGGCTGCCACCCGGCGAAGAGATCCAGTTCTTCGAGGCGCGGGTTGCACCGGTCACGGCTGAGTCAGCAATCATCATGGTCCGCGATATCAGTCAGCGCAGGTGGGTCGAAACCGAACGCGAAAAACTGATCAACGAGTTGGAAGATCGAAATACTGAATCGGAAGCCCTGCGTGAAAGCATGGCGGTCATTGTCGAAACACTCGATGAATCCAAAACTGTCAGCCTGATCCTCGAACAGCTTGAAAAAGTGATCCCCTACGACAGTGCCTCGGTGCAACTTCTGAAGAACGATTTGCTTGAAGTCGTTAGTACAAGCAAGCTCGAAAATCCTGATACCCATGTCGGGCTCAAATTCAAGGTTGATGAAAATGAACCGTCCTA
>JAEURF010000385.1:0-274 GCA_016789205.1 Anaerolineales bacterium | reverse complement strand
TACTGGGCAGGCGTCTTATATCATGATCGATGATATTCAATCTTTATCCCTGCCGTATTTAAGCCCACTGCATACAGAAATTCGCTCCTGGTTGGCGGTTCCCCTTAAGGTGAAAGGGAATATTATTGGCATCATTGCATTAGACGGGCATCGTGTTAATCAATTTACCAAAAAAGATGTGCAACTGATACTCACCTATGCCAATCAGGTAGCCATCGCATTGGAAAATGCCCGTCTGTTCGGTGAGGCGCAAAACGAACTTGTCGAACGCAAG
>JAEURF010000384.1 GCA_016789205.1 Anaerolineales bacterium | reverse complement strand
ATGGCAAGAAGCCGGTTCACCGCCAGCCAGACAGGTGTTGCGCGAAAAGACTCAAGACTTAATGAAATCTGCGCCGTACCCAGAAGAGTATGATGAGTTTATTACAAAAGGGGAGAGGTTTATCAAAGAACGATTCAAAGTTTAATCATGTCATTGCGAGCCGCTCTTTGGCGAAGCAATCTCCTGCGAGTTATGAGGTTGCTTTGGGCAAAGAACAAGTTCGCCCTCGCAACGACAAACTTGACGCATGTTATACTTTTAAGTATTCAAGATGAATCAGAAAATCTCTTTAATCGTTTTACTTTTTGCGATGCTTGCCTGTGCTTTACCGGGCGCTTCGCCATCGGTTGATATTCCGCAACAGCCAGCAGATTTGAATTCATTACAGACCATAATCGTGCAAACGGCAGGTGCTGCGCAGACTCAAACTGCTATTGCGAACCCAAGTTTCACACCCACTTATACAGCTACATCCACACGTATTCCCACAATTACACCTTCACCTACCGTTACTTTTATATATTTATTGCCAACTTTGACACCCATCCCAACCATTACCCCAATTGGATTTGTTCCAGGTGGAAATGGCAATGTCACTGGGACGCAAGATAGTTCTAAATTCAAAACGCCGGTGCCGTGGGATTGTCGTGTAACGAGTGTGCAACCTCCAAGAGGCGCAGTGATA
>JAEURF010000383.1 GCA_016789205.1 Anaerolineales bacterium | reverse complement strand
TACTTAAATCATATCCTTATAAAGCCAATGATGGACGTGAAGATGAAAATGTTGATGCCAGCCGTGTGCTTCGCGGTGGTTCCTTCAACTACGGTGGGTGGATCGCGCGTTGTGCCTATCGCGACGTTAGCTTCGGCCACTTCTACTTCATTGTTGGGTTTCGTGTGTGTGCGTCCCCAAATCTCTCCTGAAAAGGTTTTGAATCTCTGATTTCTGAATCTCTGTAATCTGATTCCAAAATTTTTTATTCGTCAACAGAATGGAGAGTCAGGCTTCCCGCCGTTAGGCGGGAAATTTTTTAAGATTTTACATTGTGTCATTCTGAGCCGCGCTCTTGTTTTTTGCGGCGAAGAATCTCTACGATTATCTCAGAGACCCTTCGCATGCTCAGGGCGACACGACTTATGTGTTTGATGTTGGATATTCCCAGACTTCGGAGTTCTTTAAGAACTCCGAAGTCTATCGTATAATCACTTCATCACTTTCGAGTGATAGGGCTGGCTGATGAAACGCCGTGTGCTTCGCGGTGGTTCCTTCAACAACAATGAGAGGAACGCGCGTTGTGCCTATCGCAACGATAACATCAACAACTTCAACAACAATGTTGGGTTTCGTGTGTGTGCGTCCCATGCCTTTCCATTTTCTTAGGGATTCAATCCTCTAGGCACTTGTGCCTCAGGATTTTTTCCAATGCCAGAAATGCTCT
>JAEURF010000382.1 GCA_016789205.1 Anaerolineales bacterium | reverse complement strand
TTCAGCATTCCCAACTCCTTTGATGCCATGCACATTTTTGCCTGATGTATAAGAACGACTAATAATCGGAACTTCACATCCTCTAGCAACAGGGATATGACTCGCATTGGCTAATTCCAAAACAGAAAGTGCATTACGCGTTGTATTTTCAATTCCAATATTGACATGCACCGACGTAAATGCTTCGAGTTTAATATCAGGTGAAGCAAGTGCGAGGAGGAAGGTTAGTGCATCATCTACGCCGGGGTCTGTGTCTATAATAATTTTTGAGGTCATAATATTTAATGTGTCATTGTGAGGGCGTTCTTGTTCTTAGCCCGAAGCAATCCCTCCATTAACTATGAGATTGCTTCGTCGGATTTCATCCTCCTCGCAATGACATGAAAGTCTCTACTTCTTCCTTTGTGGCGATTGATGGTTGTGCGCCAAACTTTGTGGTGGCTAATGCACCACAAGCATTGGCGTAACGAACAGATTCTTCTAATGATTTGTTACTTAACAAAGCAGATGCAAACCCGCCGATGAACGAATCACCTGCGGCGGTTGTATCTACTACATCCACTTGATACGATTTTACGTGTGTCACTTGTTTATTCGTCACTATCAACGCGCCATTTTTTCCAAGCGTGACGATAATTGTCTCAATGCCATATTTCAACAATTCTTTCGCCGCACTTTCAGCAGATTTAACATCCGTCACTTCTTTCTTACTCAACAAAG
>JAEURF010000381.1 GCA_016789205.1 Anaerolineales bacterium | reverse complement strand
ACAAGGAATTGTGTATGAAATTGTGCAAATGGCGCAATTGGACGGTTACAAAACAGGAGGAACGATTCACATTGTAATCAATAACCAAGTTGGATTTACCACAAATTACCAAGACGCGCGTTCGTCGGTTTATTGTACTGATGTTGCCAAAGTAACCTTGTCTCCAGTACTTCATGTCAATGCAGACGATGCTGAAGCAGTAGTTCATGCCATGTTGTTTGCCTTAGATTTCCGTATGCAATTCGGGCGCGACGTGTTCATCGATTTGTTAGGCTACAGAAAATACGGTCACAACGAAGGTGATGAACCTCGTTTTACACAACCGGTTTTATATAAAATTATTGCAAAACACCGCAATCCAAGAGATATTTATGCTGAAAAACTCATCACCGATGGAATAGTTGACGCAGCATACATCACCAAAATCGAAAACGAATACAAAGACAAATTAGACGAAAATCTGCAAGCTTCGCGTAAAAAAGATTTAACCATCATCAAACCATTCATGCAAGATGAATGGAAAGGTTTTGAGCAAGTTTCGGATGATGAAATGTTGAAAAAAGTCGATACCAAATTCGATCGTAAAAAATTGGATCAAATTATTGATACGGTTTCAACTTTGCCTTCAGACAAAAAATTCATCAGCAAAATTTCAAAAATTGTTTCCGACAGAAAAACAATGTACGACAACAACGCGATCGATTGGGGAACAGCCGAAACCT
>JAEURF010000380.1 GCA_016789205.1 Anaerolineales bacterium | reverse complement strand
ACAGAATCTGCGGGTGTGCCAGCCACCGCATACGGACTCGCCGCACCGGCTTGATTTCGCCAATATTCCACTAACTTCTGAATCTCATTATCAGAGACGAACACGCCTTGCAAACGAACAGCCGCAGGAGCATCCGGTGCTTGATATAACATATCACCACGACCTAATAATCTTTCCGCGCCGGGTTGGTCAAGAATCACGCGGCTATCTGTATTGGATGCGACTGCAAACGCAATCCGCGCAGGGAAGTTGGCTTTGATTAAACCTGTGACTACGTCTACTGATGGGCGTTGTGTTGCCAAAATCATGTGAATGCCAGTAGCACGAGCCAGTTGTGCTAAGCGTGTAATTGTTTTTTCTGTTTCGTCTGGTGCAATCATCATTAAGTCTGCTAATTCGTCAATGACGACGACTAAATAAGGCAATTTCTTTTGACCTTGCAATTTCATCTTGGCGTTGTAATCAATGATGTTACGTGAACCCACTTGCGCAAACATGTGATAACGCTTATCCATTTCGCGCGTCATCCATTGCAATGCACCGATGACTCTATCCATTTCAACGACGACGGGTCCGAGCAAATGTGGCACGCCGTTATAGCCAGTTAACTCAACACGTTTTGGGTCAACGAGAACCAAACGCAAATCATCGGGTGTATTGTAGAGCAACATACATGTCAAAATCGCGTTGACACAAACGGATTTACCAGAACCCGTGGTCCCTGCAATTAACAT
>JAEURF010000037.1 GCA_016789205.1 Anaerolineales bacterium | reverse complement strand
ACTATAGACATTCTTGGAAAAGCTGATCCTGTTGTTGCACATGGACCTGTCAAAATCCCAATGGGAATTCCCGACATTCCTAATATGCAGCCTGGTCATATGAAATGGAACTATGCATATTCTATTGGAGAACTTCAACCTGATGTTGTGGTCGATATTCGAATCGGTACAAGCGAAGAAGTAGCCCCGTATCTCGAAAATTATTTACAAGTAACCATTGCACCACGTATTAGGGTTTATATCAAGAAAGATTCCCCCAATATCAATTGGGAACTTATTCAGTAAAAGAAATCGCCTTCCCCATCTTTTGCGATTCATGCACAGCAGAGATAATTTTCATTACTTGTATCCCATCCCCTAACGTACAAGATGGATTTGCAACGCCTTTAACCACATCTACAAAATGTTTCGTTTGTTCCAAAAACATCACATTTCTTTCCCAATCATTCGGTAGAGAAAATGTATCCCATTCTTTTTTATCTGTCTTATAAATTTTAACAGCCCCATCTGCCAAATTCCATTTGATAGTTCCCTTTGTGCCAACAATTGTAAAATGATGTTCAGGTGGTTGTTGATTAAAATCCAAATGCAAACTTCCCAATTCACCATTTACAAAACGCAAAGCAATTTTTGCTGTGTCTTCCACGTCAATTTCAAAGTCACTTAATTTGGCAGTGTAACCAAACACTGATTCAACTTTTTCACCAACCAACCACGGCAAATAATCTAATGAATGACATTGTGTTGCAACCACCCCGCCACCCATGTCTGCTCTTGCGGCATAACTGATGCGATAATCTTCCCACGGATGCCAAGCAGGTAAATATTCTCCGAAATGCACATTGGCAGAAATAATTCTGCCAATTTCACCATTTGAAATCAATTCTTTTGTTTTAATCAAACTAGGATGAAACCGAAATTGAAAAGCGACCAAAACCTTTGCTCCGCTTTTTTTAACAGCAGAACTTAATTCGTCAACTCGTTCCATAGAATGTGAAATTGGTTTTTCAAGCAAAATTGCACAACCTGCTTTTGCGGCAGGAATCGCAATATCTAAATGTAAAGATGTTGGATTAGAAACAATCACAGCATCAGGTTTATGTTTTTTTATCGCTTCATTTATATCTGTCTCAACAGGATAACCCGCGAGTTCATCGTCAGGTAATGTAGCTTTGCGTGTGCGAAGCAAGACAATATCTGTTTCGTCAAGCGAAATTAAATTCCGCATGTGACGACGACCTACAGAACCGAGTCCAGCAATCAGACATTTCATTACCAATTCAAATCCTTCTCATATTTCCACTTGATTAATACATCACCTGCGATTTCTTTGAAAATGGATTTATCTTTTTCGGTAAATAGACGATTCCAATTGCCCGCCTGACCTTTTGGAAGAAAAGATGCGATTCCTTCATTGCGTTCAGCCTGCCACGCTTCGTCGGGGTTAGACTTCATTTCAGCTTTGATTTTCTTCTCTAAAGATTTTTCAATTTTCTTTGTTCCAAGAAAATCCCAGAGTTTGCTCATTTCTTCAAATGGGTTTTCAAGTAAATCTTCATAACGAATAGATAAATAATTTTTCTTATAAAGTTTTTTTGCTTCTGAATCTATCTCATTGACGTCATCTGACCAGCGTTTGGCAATGTTGCGGATGAACGCCTCAGTAAATATTGAATGGGAGCCATTTGTAAACGCGGCAGAATCAGTTTTCAGGTCAGAGATGATGCGTTTATCTTCTTGAGTCAAGAATTTTGATTCTTCCACGAAGTTACGAAAGCGTTCTGATATCAAAACATCACGTCCATCACGGATGATGTAAATTAATTTCGCATCGGGATAAATGGCGTGCATATCACGCACTGCTTGACCATGAATATTAGAAGAAGGGCTTTTATCACCTACAATATTTTTGTTTTCTTTGATAGCTTCACGTTCTAAAATAAAATCAGCAGTGGCACGCATTACAAGTGGAGATAAATCTTTATTTTGATTCCAACGATTCGATTTACGCGTGAGCCATTCTTCAATTTCAGATGAATCAACCAAAGATTTTAGCAAAGGCTTGCGCGTAAAAAAATGCGCCTGATAATTGCAATGCACTTCATTATGCAAACGTGTGAGGCGCATGAGAAACGTTGTGCCAGACCGCGCATGGCCTAAGATAAAAAATTTTTCACGCGGAAAGAATTGTTTAATTTCTGCAATCTCTTCTTTGGTAATCGAAGGGATTGGGTGACGTTGTTTTTTTTGCGCTTCACCTTTGATTAAGATGCGCGCGGCAGATTTAATTCGGGAAAGGATTTTATTCATTATTTTTTGGTCTCAGAACGGGCCAATCATATTGCCCAATGTAATCAACAACTATATAGTTTTCTTCAATGAACTTAACAAGTTCCTGCACAAATGGAATATGCGCCCATTTTTCAGAATCGATTCTGGGTGTATATTTTTCAGGAAGGGTTGCATCAATAATGATAGGGCGTTTTTCAGAAATTGCAGTTATCAGTTCGTTGACCATAGATTGTGTAATATACTCTTTTTCTGCAAGAGGATAAATATAAGCAAACCGTGAAGGTGACTCTCTGCGGGTTAAGAAATTATAAGTCACTTCATTGCCCCAAATGAAAACGTAATCTTCTGGCGAGGTATTGTTTTGAATATATTTCGTAATCTCATTTGTGGGCGGGTTTATATTCGAGAATGTTACCGGCATCAAAGAAAGACTATTTACAAAGGCAGGGTAAATCATGAATAAGGTTATTACAAAAACTAGAGCATATCCAACAAATTTAGAAAAAGGTTGATGGTCAATTATTTTTTTGATAACTTGATTGACTAAAAAAAGAAAATAAGCAGATAAAAATGCTAACACGGGCAACCAAGCAATATAATAATGCAAATACCGTCGCCCAGATATTAATGATAAATAAATTTGAATCGGCAATGCGATTAAAAGAAAAAGATTGAAGCGGAACTCTGGCGGGGCATTTTTCCATTGTTTTAGAATTGAGATAAACATCCCAATAAATCCTAATACACTCAGCCAAATGATAGAACTAAGGAAGTTGTATCCTTTGAGAAAACTCTGACCCCATTTTGCAGATACATCAAAAGAATAATAATAATTATAAACATAGACTGCTTGCCACAATTCATATATTGCACGATTGAGCCAAAAATAAATCGCAATACATCCTAATATAACGAGACCACCTGCGGCTATCATGCCAATTTGATTAATAGATTTTCGATATCCAGTCTTTTTAATTAAATTAAATATTACAAGCGCAAGCACAATAGCGATGTGAATTCCAATATTGGTTGGTCTAAGAGCAAAGGCTAACCCCGTTGTAACTCCTATAAAAAATTCATGCCAGTAATTTTGAGGGTTTTTATCTGTCACGCATAAAAATAAATAAATCGCGCAAAATTGAAACAAAAGAGAATATTCTTCCACCGTATTGCCATTATCCATAACAGCTTGAAATGCAACCAGCCAAATTAATACAATCGGAAAAGCAATATGTGACTGAAACAACTTTTTAAGCGCGGCAAACGAAAAAAAGGCAGTCATGCTTAATAAGATAACCTCAAGAATCCAAACCCCCATCACAGAGTCTGATATTAACAATCCAAGCGCGTTCAGATAATAAATTAATGGTCCTTTGTGGTCCCAAACATCTCGATAAGGGATTTTTCCATCTAAAATCTGCTCACCAATATATAAATACACCCCTTGGTCTCTACCCGGAATTTGATTAAATTCAGGCAACAGTACTACGAGTACAGTCACAACAATCAATATCGCTTGAAGATATAGAATAGCAGTTTTGAAAGATGCTCTCATTGGGTTCAATAAAAAATGCTTGAATTCATCTTTTCCAATTCAACATCACCAAACCAACCAAGCAAATCAAAATCCCCATCA
Organism: Anaerolineales bacterium; assembly: GCA_016789205.1. Lineage (GTDB taxonomy): Bacteria > Chloroflexota > Anaerolineae > Anaerolineales > Villigracilaceae > Villigracilis. The sequence goes on along the minus strand of JAEURF010000037.1, from coordinate 6,366 downwards.
CATTGACCCATGAAAGTTTATCTTTGAAAACAAAAATCGCTACAGGCACAAGAATCAAAGAAGCGACAACATTCGTCAACACGGCGGCGATACCCAAATTCCAGCCTGAACGATAAACGAGTAAAAATCCAAACTCAATGCCGACGATGGCAATAGCCAGACCCATACTCGCCCAATTTAATTTTTTAATTTCAGCTGTGATTCCATTTTCAATGGGAAAGAAAAAGAATGTCATTAATGTAATTACAAAAGCAATTGTATAGGTTACTAAAAGCGAAACCGTAAAATTTACATTCGCAGGTGTACTTTTCGCAACAAAGTGATACAACGCACTAGAAAGAATTGCCAGTGTAATTGAAAAATAAAAAAGAAACATAGAATTAATCTTATTCATTCCATTTCACTTAAGGTCAATTCTTTCCTGAGTCACCACAAGATGATAAACCACATTCGTATCTTTCATACAATGAATCTGCGAGCCTGTTTTGGCAATGCTATCTACTTTACCGGCAGGCGCATCTACCCAGCCCCAACCCCAATAACAACCTGCTAATACATTTGTTGCAGTGATATCGTTGTTATTGCCAAGTGAAAATGAATAAGTCACGCATTCATTTTTATCATTAGGTGAATTCATTCCCAAAGATAAATTAACACTCCCACCGGATTCATTCTTTATTTCAATTTTAACTTGTGTGCCTTGCGGTTTAAGTGGCGGCGGTTGATTACATTCATCTTGTGTTGGAGCAGAAGCAACCGTTGCAGGTGGCAAAGTTGCTATCACAGGGAGTGTAGGTACAAATGTAAAAGTAGGTTCAGGCGTATTCGTCGGCGGGATAGGTGTAAATGTCGGCAATGCCGCTTGAGTTTGTGTGATGATAAACCACGCCTCAGCCATCGCAGTGGCGGCTTGGTCTTGCGGACTTACAGTTGGTTCTGCACTTCCACAAGCGGAAATCGTGAAGATAATTAATATTGAGATGACAAGTAGAAATTTCTGTTTCATTGGTTCTCCGTACTTTATTTTTACCACAAAGTTTTAGAAGAAGATTCTTTATTTCGACAATATCTTCAAAATATATTCCGCAGTTCTTTTTCCAGAACTTGCATCTGTAAATGTAATTTCATTTTCGATAAACTTTCTTCGTTCAGCAGAATCAATCGTTTTATCATTGAGATATAAATTCAACGCTTCTTTTAATTCGGTCAAGTTGGTTGCTACTCTTCCAGCTTTTGCTTCGCGGAATCTTTTATGTGTGGGCCAGTTACCAATCTCTTTTAATGACAATGAAAATTTATTTTTCTTATTCCAACCACCAGCAGTATCAATCGTTGCGGCGATCATGGGGGTATCATGCACTGCCGTTTCCACTAACATTGTTGAATAGACTGTCACTAAAACATCCGAATACGCCATCATGGATGATTTCTCGTCCATATCTTCGCCACCATAATAACCAAGTGACCCACCCAACGCCACAGGTTGAACAACATGCACATGCGGATATTTTTTCTCCAACTCAAACACTTGCGCGCGTTCGTCTGCAAATATTTTTGGTTTATCTTGAAAATGACTCGGATGCAAACGAATCAATAATTGAGAAGGCTCTACTAACGCATCCGAGGAAACTAATTTTGCTAACGCCTCAATGTTCGGGAAGTTCGGTGCAAAGTGGACAAAACTACTTGCATACGAAATTAATTTACGGTTTGGGTCTAGATTATGTAATTTAAAATATTCATCGCGCGGCATCAGCCATTGCTTGCGGAAATATCCGTCATACGATGGGATGCCCCCAATATTTATGTTTTCAGGCTTCCAATCGGAACCATAAACCAATTCATCTTTTTGCAATTGAGACCAACAGGTTGCATATTGCACATCCGCACCAGAAATATTGTATGAAGATGAATTATCCCAACCGACAATCACGGTCATGTTTGAGATTCCGCGTTTGGCAGATTCACGTAAGAGATAACGGTCCATTCTCCAGCCTGGAGTCGAAGCGATGACTAAATCAGGTTTATGTTTATCGAAGAGGTCAGAATAAATATTTGTCGTGAATCTATTCTGAATTTTCACAAGAAGTTTTCTTGCCCATGAAAAATTTCGCAACAACAGAATCATCAATGCGGAGGGAATCCAAATGCCCAAACGAAATTTCCATGAGTTCTCTACCCATACTTCCCAGATGTGGCTATCCATGGCTTCTGTGTTGATGCGACGCGAGCCACCGACGCGACGCAAATAAGTGAGTAGCCATTGTATTCTTGGTTGAACTTTTTTTGCATACTCGTTGGCTTGTTTTAATCGCAGACCTTCAAAGATAAGATTCGGTTGTGCGAAACGCTGTGATATTTTTTCTTTAGTTTCATCATCCGTAAGGACGATGATGTCAATGCCTGCATTAAGCAACGTTGAAATAACATCGCTTTGTAGGAAGTAGATGATTGCCATGCCATGATCGGCGGAGATGAAGATTTTTTTCGGCATGGAAATTAGGGCTTCCGCAAAACCAAATGATACCCAATCGCGGCAGGATTTTTAGCAAGGTCTGGTGATTTGACATAACCTTTGCCAATGAATAGTTTCAATAAACTGATTAAACTTTCAATCAACATCAAAACTCCGCGAGCGAACCAACGCGAGAAGCGTGGCAGTTTTGGTAAAACCCAAAAGCGTAAATTGCGCATACTTTCACCCACAAAAAATATCGGGTCGTAATAGCCTTCGAGTAAAGTTACTTCAAAACCATGTTCTTTGGCAAAGTCAACCAATGTGTAATGAGTGTAACGATAAAAATCAAATGGGGCTTGATGAACTTTAATCATAAACGGCACAGCAATTACCAATGAACCGCCAGGCTTTAGTAAATAAAACATTGAATCAAGCAATTTGTGAAAATGATAAACATGTTCCAACACATTCATCAACACTAGCAAATCAAATGTGCCCTCTTTGAACGGAACTACTTCGCCTAAGTCACAAGCCAAATCTACTTCGGGATACGGCACAATATCTACAGCAAGATATTTTCGATTTGTAAAAATTTGAGCGAAATCTCCATGCCCCGAGCCGACATCTAAAATCAACGCTTCTTTATCTTGACCCTGAACCTGCTCCTGCAAAAACTTCCAGTTGGCTTGCCTCCACGGAGTGCCTTGTTCAGGTCCGCGTTCAATTTTTTCGTACACATGTGCCGTCTTCGGCATAGATGTGAAAACTGGTTTGCCTTCATATATTGGGATTTCAAAGCCATCTTTGGAGCAACGCCAAAACGCTTCTTCTTTAACGTCAAATGGTTGTTTGCAATTTGGGCAGACGATGAGGGATTCGAGAAGTTGGTTCATTTGTAATATATTTTGAAAATGAAATTATACAAAGCCATCAAAGGTTTTTTGATGAAGGGCAATTCCCATAAACCTTTTGACGATGAGATTTTTGTTGAGGATGCAGAATCAGGTCGAAGGTCAGCAGGAAGCGTGTTGCTCATGTTTTGAGCATATCGTTCTGCGGGCATTAATCGCAAATAACCAGCCGCATCCATGCGTTCATCTAATTGACGTACTTGCCCCATCGGTTTGTCCATATCAAAAGGCAAAAATTTTTCGATAACTGATTTATAAGTTGTAAATTGCCAATGACTTGCGCCGAGATAAGCAGAAATATTTTTGTAAGTGACGTAATAATCTGTGGTTTCACTATAAATCTTTTTCAACTCATCATCTGAAAAACCAAGCGTGGTTGAAAATTCATAAAACCATTCATAAGGCAAAATATCGCCTTGTTTTAATTCAGCATTTTCTTTTGCCCATACAATTGAACTTTGCAAAAAGTTTTCAGGCGTGCGGAACGGACGCGCCGTAACCATACCAACATTTGGAAAAGTTTCAAGTAATTCGACAGATTTTTTTAACCAATTCGGATAAAACAAAACATCAGCATCTGTATAAGCAATGATTTCACCCGGTGCACCTGCCAGCATGACATTCCATGCGCCACCTTTGCCCATATTTTTTTCAGAAAGAATCAAATATTGAATTCTTCCCTCTTCTTTTTCATTAACCAAATATTCACGTACTTCTTCGCACGAGCCATTATCAAAAATCATTAAGTCAAATGGCAAGCCTGCATCTTTTCTCATGGATTCCAAACTTACTTTTAAAACATCCAATGTCTCGGCGTAAAAGCCGCTTAAGAATGGGATGTAGTTTAACAAAGCCACAGTGATACGTTCTGGCTTGGCAACTTCTTTGACAGCTTTAGCAGGGTTTTGACCTTTTCTCATATTGTTATCCGTGATTCGGGAATCGGGATTCGGAAATTATGGGGAGAACAATTCCCAATTCACTATTTCCGATTCCCGATGATTTTTTGTATTCGCTTCTTCCAGCGTTTGGGACGTACAATATTTTCGATCATCGTTTCAGGTAAAAAGAAAAATATAGAACGCAAAAACAACTCGAATTTACGTGTGAAGCGCAAGGAAGTCATCTTGGGGCGAAAAAGTTTGCCATCAATCAATTGATGTGTCGCATCCAAAATTGTATAACGAATGTTTGCATCTCCGCCAGCCAAACGAATATTTTCATTTGTTTCGGGGTGGTCATAATGTGGTTTTGCATCTGGCAAATGTGAGTAATCATGGTTTTGATGAACAATCATCAAAGAAGGCGTGCAATCAATCACTGCCCAATTTTCTTTTCGCGCTTTGTAAATCATCCAATTATCCCAACCCGCGCGACCAATTGTAAAGTTTGGAATATCTTGATAACAACTTTTTGGAAAAAGGAAAAAATCGCTTCCTGCAGGACGGTGAAGATTATTTTGACCGTGGACGGTAGACCGTAGACGGTTTTGCCAGCCGTTTAAGAAATCAAGAGGTTGTGTTATATCCAAGTCCCAGCGTTGACTTAATAAAACAAATTTATCTTTTAATTTCATAGCTTGTTTTGTTGATTCAATAAAATCATCCATCAAAATCATATCTGAATTAATAATACAAAGTAAATCACTACTTGAATTTTCTCTTGCAATTTCAAACATAGACGAAATTAATGGCGCGCCGCTTTCATTGATTTTCACATTCGGAAAATGTTTGATATTAAATTCTTTTGCAATTTCAGCAATGCCCGATTCATTCCCAAGCAAAATGACTTCGACATCTTCAAGCAATGTCCATGATTTGATGGCATTGCGTTGAGTCATGGCAATGTGCGGATTCGTGAAAGGCTTTGGAGCGGAGAAAAAAGTTATAAAAGGCATGAGTAAATAGTAATTAGTTTTATTTTTTCGTTGCACGAGTATCTATATCTTTAAGCGTTTTATGTTGCACACCTGCGTTGATTTTTGCTAATTCTGGATTATCGTGAACCAAATCCAAAACTTCTTTCCATGTAAAATCATCTCGCCCATAGAATCGTTTATAGACTTCTCGCATGAATTCTAAATCTTCAGGAGTATCCACAGTCCAGCGATAATCACCAAAGTCAGTGACATGATTCAACAAAGCGACTTTGAATCCACGAGGCGACACACCTTCTGACCGCTGACCGCTGACCGCTGACAACTTCACTTCCTCATAAAAATACGGCATGACATGTTCCCGATGTTGTGGTTCTTTGGCATCCTTCCATGCTTTCTTTAATACTTTGAAAGTGCAAGCCTCTACATCAAGTCCAATTGGATAGGTTCTTTCATGTGGTGGAGGCAGGCGATTACACACAAAATCATATTCATCTTCAATCAAAGTATTGACTACATCATCAATTAACTCAGAATCAATGACTGGGCAATCTGCTGTAATGCGAACGACGACATCCGCTTTGACTTGCAATGCGGTTTGATAATATCGGTCAAGCACATCGAATTGACTGCCTCGGGTGTAGTCTAAACCTGCAAAGTCACAGTACTCAGCAACGGGGTCGTCAGAGGCGTCTGTTGTCGTGGCGAAGATAACCTCATCAAGAGTCTTTGCCCGCGATGTACGAATCATCACACGACTTAACATCGGCTGACCTGCAATATCTGCAAGAATTTTACCGGGCAAACGTGAAGAGGACATGCGTCCTTGAATGATTGCAACAACTTTTGGTTTCACGAAGTTTGCGCCTCAGATGGAATCGGCAACGGAATTACAAAACCTTTTTTTCTAAACTTCTCAACATAATCGCGGACAGTCCAATAATCCAAACCGACTTGTTCGGCAATATCAAACACAGAATGTTCACCTTCAAAGCGCATCATAATTTTTTCGATAGCGCGATTCAACCCAAGGTTTACATGCCAATCAACCCATAGACCATTGCCGCTGAGAAAAACTGGTCCGCGAAAAGTGCGTTTGGGAATGTAATTGCTTGCAAAGA
>JAEURF010000379.1 GCA_016789205.1 Anaerolineales bacterium | reverse complement strand
GCATCATCACTAACCCAATCATTTTCGCTCATCCAGTCCATCCCTGTGCCGCCACTTTCTGGGTAAAACGGTGTGACAAGATAATTCATGCCGTGCTCCCAAGTGACGCGAAAATCTTTCACCAGAAATTTTTTGCCTGAATGTAAATCTTCCATTTCATCATTCAAATCTGGAATTGGAGTGAATGGATACAGTTGTGCTAATACAATTTCTTTATCCTCATCAGGAATAATAAATTCTTCAACACTTGTGCCATCAGGGAAATACATTGGTTTAGTTGGATAAGGGAGTCTTTCTTCAATTGGATTTTCATCAAACATGGTTTAACTCCTTTCATTCTTCACGTCATTGCGAGCCGCTTTCTTGTTCTTTGCGGCGAAGCAATCCCACAATTAATTAGGAGATTGCTTCGGGCTTCGCCCTCGCAACGACATTAACTATTTAACACTCTTTCAATTTTCTCGAACGTACTTCTCCAACCTTCAGCATAATTGTGAGTCGTTTCTTTATCAATATCGTGATGTTCAAAGTGCATCATCGTCCCATCTTTTTCTGATTCAAACCTCACCTGCACCCATTCTTTGATATGCGGTTGCTCTTCCCAGCCCCAAGTGAAGACTAGTTTTTTATTAATTTCTACTTCTTTATAAATCCCTTGTGCTGTGTGCTTGGTTCCATTTGCATTTGCAAATTTAACTTTGAATGCGCCGTTAACTTGTACATCCAATTCAGCATCT
>JAEURF010000378.1 GCA_016789205.1 Anaerolineales bacterium | reverse complement strand
CATCATTAAATTATTTTTTACAAATCGCTTGAATTATCGCCTTCGTGTTCGCAACCGCCTTGCCCCTCACCTTCAGGAGAGGGATATGTTTGCAATTCAGGCTGGTTCGCTTCGGTTGATTCTTTCTTAAGCGGGTTGACCACCGAACCGTTCAGCATGTACATTCCCAAACTTTCTTGGCGCGCCACAGCAGATGACAATGCTTGCACACTGAAATACACGCCAGCGACAATCACGAGGCTGATAACGAGAGCAAGAGCAATTCTAGTTAATTTGGACATGGTATCTTCTCCTTTTTACACGGACGAAACAACGATACACAACTTAACTGACAAATTCCGCACCTAACGATGCGAAAATTATACACAAATCCGATTACTTTATAAAAAGACTTATTTGGTCTTAATTATGGAGTCAGGGAGCTTGCTCCCGTAATGCGCCAGCGAGCTGGCTGACTCCATATTTAAAATCCTTCGAGTTTGCTCAAATCCGCGATGCCGTTTGAAAGGGATGCAATCTGTTGTAACAAACCTAAACGATTTTCTTTCACTTTTTTATCTTCTGCCATTACTAAAACTTTATCAAAAAATGAATTGATAGCGGGCGTGAGTTTAACAATGATTTCAAGAAATTCGTTGACGGTAGACGGTTGACCGCGGACGGTGGTTTGAACTGCTTTGAATAACGCCTTTTCTTCCGCATCCACTAACTTCTTTTCATCAACCGTCCATCCTCCACGGTCTTCGGTCTGACTTCGGAAAATGCGTACACAT
>JAEURF010000377.1 GCA_016789205.1 Anaerolineales bacterium | reverse complement strand
GTTGGTGCCAGTTTAGTGACATACGCCATCGCATGTGAACTTTCCAAAGCAGGAATAATTCCTTCAATTTTGGTGAGATCACGGAAACCTTGCAGAGCTTCATCATCCTTAATCGGAACATATTCAACGCGTTTCATATCTTTCAAGAAACTGTGTTGTGGTCCTACACCAGGATAATCCAAACCTGATGCAATGGAATGCACAGGTAGAGGTTCTCCTTGATCATCCTCAAGCACATAACACGCCATACCATGAATTTGACCTGGCTTACCCAATGTGAGTGTAGCTGAGTGTTTATCCGTATCTAAGCCATGACCTGCTGGCTCAACCCCAACAAGTTTTACTTCAGGGATATTTAAGAATGCAGTGAAAGCACCTATTGCATTTGACCCACCACCTACACATGCAACTACATAATCAGGGTTTTGTCCAAAACGTTCGTTTGCTTGAGTTTTAATTTCACTTCCAATAATAGACTGAAAGTCACGTACCATTTTTGGAAAAGGATGCGGACCAACCACAGAACCAATCGCATAAATATAATTTTTTGGATCTTTTAAATATTCTTCAAAAGCACTATCCACGGCGTCTTTTAAAGTTGCAGTCCCCTGAGTAACAGAAACTAACTTTGCACCCAAAATTTTCATCTTAACGACGTTTGGATGTTCTTTTTCGATATCTACTTGTCCCATATGAATTTCACAAGGAATACCGACTAATGCACAAGCAGTTGCTAAAGCAACACCATGCTGTCCTGCGCCAGTTTCAGCTATGACCTTGCTTTTGCCCATATATTTAGCAAGCAAAGCC
>JAEURF010000376.1 GCA_016789205.1 Anaerolineales bacterium | reverse complement strand
TTACAAAATCGCGTTTTACAATTTTTAGCCGAAGTTGAAAACCGCTCAATGTTTTTTAGTTTGTGGTGGAAAGAGTTGGATGATGAAAATGCTAAACGTTTGATGGCAAATTCAGGTGATTATAAATATTATCTCGAAGCGATTCGTTTATATAAACCGCATACCTTGAGCGAACCAGAAGAAAAAATTATGAACATCAAGAACATCACTGGTTCAAATGCTTTGACGAATTTATATGATTCGATTACGAATCGCTATATGTTCAAAATGAAAGTCAACGGCAAAGAAAAAGAAATGACTGCGGCTGAATTGTTTTCTTTCCGTTACAGCACTGACCCGAAAGTGCGCGCTGAAAGTTATCAAGCTCAATTCAAAGTCTATGCCGAAGATGGTCCTATCTTAGGGCAAATGTATCAAACCCGCGTGCGTGATTGGCACAATGAAAATGTGAATCTGCGTAAGTTTAAGAGTCCGATTGCGGCGCGCAACTTAAGTAATGACGTCCCGGATGAAGCGGTGGAAGCGTTGTTAGATGTTGCTAAGAAAAATGTCGGCATCTTCCAAAGATATTTCAAGATGAAAGCCAAATATATCGGAATGAAGAAAATCCGCCGTTATGATATTTATGCGCCTGTTGCCGCTTCAAAGAAAACGTATAGTTGGGATGATGCAGTAGCTATGGTGCTTGATGCATTTAAATCTTTTGACCCAAAAATTGAATCTTTAGCAAAGCGTGTTTTTGACCAAAACCGTATTGATAGTGAAATTCGCAAAGGCAAACGCGGTGGCGCATTTTGTTGGTCTTACTTGCCAGA
>JAEURF010000375.1:567-816 GCA_016789205.1 Anaerolineales bacterium | reverse complement strand
AAGAAAAGGAACAAATGCACTCGTTGCTCACGAGGTCCAGTCAATTACTGGAAGAGGGGTCAAGGCAAAAGTTGACGGAGAAACAGTCTACATTGGAAAGGACAGTCTCTTTGAGGAGATCGAAGGGCCGTCGATTCCCGAATCACTTCGTAGCTCATTGGAGAATCTAAAAAAGAACGGAAGAACGACGATGGTCGTTCGACTTGGAGATGCTTTTCTTGGTGCTTTGGGAATCATGGATACTCCACG
>JAEURF010000375.1:0-557 GCA_016789205.1 Anaerolineales bacterium | reverse complement strand
CAATTACGAGAGTTAGGAATTGAACGCATGATGATGCTCTCTGGAGACAATCAACATGTCGCCAATGCCGTTGCAAAGGAAATCGGACTGGATGAAGCCAAGGGCGACTTAATGCCGGACGACAAGCTTGAGATAATCAAGAAGCTAAGTTTGGTAGAGGGCATTGCCATGGTCGGTGATGGAGTAAACGATGCCCCTGCAATGGCGAACGCAACCGTGGGCATTGCTATGGGGGTAGTGGGTTCCGACGTTGCTCTAGAAACTGCCGACGTCGCATTGATGGCGGATGATCTAAACGCTCTTCCCTTTACGGTCGGACTCAGTCGTCAGACCAGCAGCATCATCCGTCAAAACCTTTGGTTCAGCCTTGGCATGGTTGCATTCTTGATACCGGCAACGATCATTGGTCTGCAGATGGGGGCTGCAGTAATGTTCCATGAAGGGTCCACGCTAATTGTCGTATTCAATGCTTTGAGATTGCTTGGATACCATGAGGACAACAAGGGATCAGCATTCAAGCTGGAGAAAATCATTAGTTGATCGTGAATCTTGATCTC
>JAEURF010000374.1 GCA_016789205.1 Anaerolineales bacterium | reverse complement strand
ATTATATCCGCGCGGGCGATATTTTCCAATTTGTGCCATCCCAACGTTTCCAGATTCCATTCGATCTGCCGCCTTTTGAACTTTACCGCAGCCTGCGCCGCCTGAACCCATCGCCGTTTTTATTCTATATTCAATATCCGCATTTTGCATTGGTCGGGTCAAGCCCGGAAATTTTAGTACGCGTACGGGAAGGTGAGGTCACAATTCGCCCGATTGCCGGGACCCGCCCGCGCGGAAAAAACTCAACCGAAGATCAGGAACTGCGTACGGGACTGCTCAATGACCCGAAGGAACTGGCCGAGCATCTGATGCTCCTTGATTTGGGGCGCAATGATGTGGGTAAGGTGAGTGAGATCGGATCGGTCACTGTCACCGAACAATTCGCGGTTGAAAATTATTCACATGTGATGCATATCGTTTCCAACGTCACCGGGCAATTAAATGGGCAATATGATGCGCTCGATGCCCTGATGTCCGGTTTTCCTGCGGGAACGGTGAGCGGCGCACCCAAAATCCGCGCCATGGAAATTATTGATGAATTGGAACCGGTGAAACGCAAATTTTATGGCGGATGCGTGGGGTATTTGGCGGGCAACGGTTCGATTGATACCTGCATTGCGTTGCGCACCTGTGTGGTGAAGGACGGCATTGTCACGATTCAGGCCGGCGGCGGCGTGGTCGCGGATAGTGTCCCACAATATGAATATGATGAAACCGTGAATAAATCAAAGGCCATTTTACGCGCCGCCGAAGATGCCGTTCACATGCACAGGTTCTTAAATAAGGCCTAATCTTTGCTCTAAGACGCCACAAAAAATATGGCCGATCATGATATG
>JAEURF010000373.1 GCA_016789205.1 Anaerolineales bacterium | reverse complement strand
GAAGATGATTCAGAAGAAAGTTTAGACCGTTGGGAAAACGTGCAAGAGTTAAAACGACTCGCAATCGAATATTCAACACGCACATTAGATGAATTTCTTGAAAATGTTGCACTTGTCGCAGACCAAGATACGATTACAGATTCAAACGCACCAACCTTATTAACTTTACACGCCGCAAAAGGCTTGGAATATGGTGCGGTATTTATTGTCGGGCTTGATGATGGAATTATTCCCCACAGCCGTTCATTTGATGAACCCGAACAAATGGAGGAAGAACGTCGCCTCTTTTATGTTGGTATCACACGCGCGAAAGATAGGCTTTATTTATTACGTGCCATTCAACGCGGTGGACGCGGCATGGCTGAAGAAACTTATCCCTCAAGATTTTTAGATGATGTGCCTCAAAATCTTTTGCTTGGAAGAACACGCACTGGACGTGCAATGCGCGGTGCACCATTGGATACAAAATGGTCGCTTTCCCCAAAGGGGACGCTGCCTTCTTCGGGTAAATCTGCTCCTGTTACCTCAGCACAATTCAAAGCTGGAACACGCATCCGCCATGCCAGTTGGGGTGAAGGCATTGTCTTAGATTCCAGAATGCAAGATGGCGATGAAATTGTAGATGTGGTTTTTGAATCGGTTGGGATTAAAAGATTAGCCGCGAGTTTAGCGAATTTGCAAATTATTTAATGAAAAGTTTATTCCTCCGCTTTATTTACCTCGGATTCAAAATCTACTGCTTCATCTTTCGCCCTGTTCGTATGGGCGTAAGAGTGATGATGATTCAAGATGATAAGGTGTTGCTCATTCGACATACTTACTTAAATGGCTGGTTCATGCCTGG
>JAEURF010000372.1 GCA_016789205.1 Anaerolineales bacterium | reverse complement strand
CATCAATGCACGGTTGGCGTCATCGTGTTCAAGGAATGGAATCAGTGATGCAGCAACAGAAACAACCTGCTGTGCAGAAACGTCCATATGCGTCACTTTTTCAGGCGGCATACGTACGAAATCACCTTGGTGACGTACAGAAACAAATTCTTCTGTTAAGTTACCGTCTTTATCTACGCCAGAATCGGCCTGTGCAATCACAGTACCTACTTCTTCAATTGCAGATAAATACTCAACTTCATCTGTTACACGACCATCAACCACTTTACGGTATGGAGTTTCTAAGAAACCGAAATTGTTACATTTCGCATAAACAGAAAGCGAGTTGATCAAACCAATGTTTGGACCTTCAGGCGTTTCAATTGGACATACACGGCCATAGTGAGTTTGGTGTACGTCACGTACCTCAAAGCCCGCACGTTCACGTGTCAAACCACCAGGACCAAGCGCCGATACACGACGTTTGTGCGTAATCTCAGACAATGGGTTGTTTTGGTCCATGAACTGAGATAACTGGCTTGAACCAAAGAATTCTTTGATTGCAGCAGCCACTGGTTTCGCATTGATCAAATCTTGCGGAGACAAGTTATCTGTTTCAGCTTGGCTTAAACGTTCTTTAACAGCACGTTCTACACGAACTAAACCAACACGGAATTGGTTTTCAGTCATTTCACCTACTGAACGCACGCGACGGTTACCCAAGTGGTCGATATCATCGACTTCACCTTTACCGTTACGGATTTCAACCAATGTTTTGAGTACATCAGTGATATCTTCGTTCGACAAAATGCCTTCAACTTCACGAGACTTCTGGTCCGTACCCACTTCGTAAGGACGACCCAAGCGAC
>JAEURF010000371.1:397-850 GCA_016789205.1 Anaerolineales bacterium | reverse complement strand
AATGTATGTGACTGGAATGTATGACGCATCCCAATATTCCAAAAACAACGGCATGGAAATGGTCTGCGCGAAAAGCATTGCCGCACCCATGAAGAAGTATTGTGCCAACATGAGATATACATTGCGGCGTTCATCAGGGCGGATGTTGAGAATTGAATCGAGGCGGGAAAGCATTTAGATGATTTTATCATTTAAGTTTTTGCCACAGAGGTCACAGAGAAAGATGAGATTTAAGAGTTTGTTTGAGGTGATAAAATCTTATTAACCGCTAAGCACGCAAAGGTCGCGAAGAAAAATTTTATTCGCGTCGGGATAAATCCCTCGCTCAGTACAAAGAAGCCCCTTCGGGGCTTAAGCGCGAAGCGCTTCCATGCACTGAGGCAGGACTTTAGTCCGCACCGAGTGATATTAACCATGATTCTCTTTTCAATTATTATTTCTATTCTTCTAAGT
>JAEURF010000371.1:0-387 GCA_016789205.1 Anaerolineales bacterium | reverse complement strand
CTAAGTACAGCTTCTTTTGCTTGGGGATATTTTCAGTCAGGTTTTGAAAATTTAGCAAAATATATTCTTGCTTTTGGAGTTTTGTATTTTATTTCCCGCTGGCGAAAATGGAGGTGGTTTCCATCTGTTGCAATGCTTGTCTCAATATCTCTTGCAATTTTTGGCTTGTGGCTTGACCTTTCACTCGTGTGGATGTTCAGCGGTGCAATTTTTGCATTGATTGCATGGGATTTGAATCAATTTCAAGAAAAGTTAAGTTTATTACCTGATAGAGAAGATAAGCGGGGAATGACCAGAAGGCGTTTGATACGGATTGCGTTTTTGGCAGTGATTGGATTAATGATTGCTGTGGGAATAGAATTGTTGTTTAGTAATTAATGCTTGACC
>JAEURF010000370.1 GCA_016789205.1 Anaerolineales bacterium | reverse complement strand
TCTCCATGGCACAAAATAACCTGCCAAAAGAAAGTAAATAATTTTGTCATTGCTAAGCTAAGGTTCGCAATGATATTGAACACCGTTTCACGTGAAACAAAAAGGAAATCAAAATGACAACAAAAACCACATCTATCCTCGTTCTCTTGCTCATTGCGATTGCAGTGATTGCAGGCGCGCTCTTATGGAATCAACTCCCTGAACAGATGGCGTCCCATTGGAATGTCAACGATGAAGTGGATGGAACGATGCCCAAATTCTGGGGCGTGTTCCTCATGCCGTTGGTCACTTTGGGTATGTTCGGTTTATTTATCGTGCTTCCAAACATTGACCCACTCAAAGCCAACATCGAGCAATTCCGTGGTGCGTTCAACCTGTTTATTGTTTTGATAATCGCCTTCATGCTGTATGTTCACGCGCTCACGTTGGTTTGGAATCTCGGTTATCAAAACTTTAGATTCAGCGCGGCACTGCTGCCCTCTTTTGGCGTGCTGTTCATCTTCATTGGCTACATGCTCAAACAAGCCAAGCGGAATTTCTTCATCGGCATTCGGACTCCGTGGACTCTTTCCAGTGATACCGTTTGGGATAAAACGCATCAACTTGGGGGCAACCTGTTTATGCTCGCGGGAATCTTAGCCTTCGCTGGAAGTTTCTTCGGCGGTATGACAGCCTTCTGGTTGTTATTTGTACCGTTGATTGGTTCCGTTCTATTCTTGGTAATTTACTCTTACGTTTTATATCGTAATGAAACCAAGTCATAAACAACGAAGAACACGGCAATGCCGTGTTCTTCGCCAATGTTTCATGTGAAACATCAAGGAGAAACAAAATGAGTAACGAAACTGAAAAATGGGAATATCGTGCC
>JAEURF010000036.1 GCA_016789205.1 Anaerolineales bacterium | reverse complement strand
CCTAAGCACATGGCTTCATTGCCAGTGGCTTTGAAGATGGTCATATAAATTCCAACGACCAACCCTATAAACAAAAGCACGTACAAAACACGAACCAAGCCTTTATCTGTCTTATCCATATCGCCTCATAGCAAAAATGCTTCTACTTCTTGACCAGCAGGCACGCATTTTACACCAGCGGGGATAATAAGTAAAGCATCCGCTTGTACCAAAGATAGCAAATTGCCCGAACCCTGATGCCCAGTTAAGGAAGCAAACAGGATGCCGTCTTTTTCTTGGATTTTCGCCCGCAGATAACTCTCTCTGCCATCAGACTCAATCTCCGCTTCGCTTCTTACTTTAAGGGTCTGCCTGATTCTATCCCCGACGCCACTCATTCGGTTTAATGCCGGGCGCACGAACACTTCAAAGCCGACAAATGCCGAAACTGGGTTGCCCGGCAAGCCAATAAAGTTAATGCCGCGATACGAACCAAAAGCCAAAGGTTTTCCCGGGCGCATGTTGACCTTCCAAAAATCCATTTTGCCGTTTGCTTCAATCACTTCTTTAATAAAGTCATACGCACCAACGCTCACCCCAGCCGATGAAAGAATCAAATCTGCTTTTTGGCTTGCGGCTTGGTCTAATAAATCTGTCACGGCTTCTTTAGAATCTTTTGCCACGCCCAAACGGATTACTTCTACATTTGCATTTTCAAGCAAACTGGCTAATGTGTACGAATTCGAATCACGGATTTTGCCTTCTTCAAGTGGCGAGTTGACATCTAGTAATTCGTCACCTGAAGAGAGCAATGCCACGCGTGGTTTTTTATATACTTCTACATTTGCTATACCAAGCGTTGCCAACAAACCTAAATCCTGTGGCTTGATAAAACGTCCTTTTTGCAAAACGACTTGACCAGATTTTATATCTGTCCCTTTTGGGCGAATGTTTTCACCGACGTTTACTTTTTTATTAAATGAAATTGCACTTGGCATTTCCCTCTCCTTTTTAGGGAGAGGGTTGGGGTGAGGGTCAAAATTAGGGTTAATATCTTCTACAGGAATGACGGCATTCGCGCCATGCGGAATTTTTGCACCCGTTGTGATTCGCGCGGCTTGACCGGGTTGTAGAGTCACTGTCGGCGAAGTGCCTGCCGGAATATCAGCAACAACTCGAAGCGTCGTCAAAGAGGCGGATGAATCTTCTGCGCGAATCGCAAATCCATCCATCGATGAATTGTCAAAAGTGGGGAAGTCGTTTGCAGATGAAATATCCACTGCTAACACGCGGTTTGCAGAGGCAATCAGTGGAATGGTTTCTGTTGCGGTTGTTTGAAAGTGGGAGAGAATGCGCTCACGCGCTTCGTTTACCGATAGCATGGATAAGCGCCGCGATTATACACCAATCATGTCATTGCGAGCCGCTCTTTGGCGAAGCAATCTCATACACTGTAAAGGAGATTGCTCGTCGGGAAGAACACCCTCCTCGCAATGACGAAAATGTGTTTGTTTTCGATATTAGCCACTCCCAACATTTTAGAACCTCTGTGAACTCTGTGTTCTTTATGGTGAATCCTTTTGATTTACCCCGGATTCGTGCGATGCGCTTCCATTACATTGGGTAAATTCTCAATCCGATTCAAAATACGGCTGAGTTGTGTTAAATCTCGCACTTCAATGACTAAGCGTAAATCTGCAATACTACGATTTACATTGACAGACACATTATTGATATTGATATTTTCATCTGCTAATAAATTAGAAATATCGCTCATCAGTCCTTGACGGTCGTAGGCTTTAATTTGCACCGGCACTGGGTAGGTTCTTTCCACATGTCCCCAATCTACTTTTAGAAAACGTTCACGGTCTTCAGTTTTCAAAATATTTGGGCAATCTTGTCTGTGAACGGTCACGCCACGCCCGCGTGTGACAAAGCCAACAATCTCATCACCCGGCATCGGCGTGCAACATTTTGCCATGCTGGCTAACATGCCTTTCAAGCCTACTACTTCAATATTATCGGTTGACTTGGTTTGTATGATTGGCGCGTTGACTTCAAGGATATCTTTAATTTCTTCAGCTTGCGAAAATTGCTTAATCACTTTGCTAATGGAAAGGTCTGCCGCGCCCAATGCAATAAACATTTCATCAGCAGTTTTTAATCCAATATCACGCGCTAATTTTTCATAATTAATTTCATTAATGCCAAGCCGTTGCAATTCGCGTTCTAACGTCGCTCGTCCTTGTGCTAAGTTTTGTTCATCTTCTTGTTTCTTAAACCAAACTTTGATTTTTGAACGCGCGCGTTGTGTTTTGACTAAACCCAGATTGCTATTTAACCAATCACGGCTCGGACCGCCACGCTTCGCTGTCAAAATTTCAACTTGGTCGCTGGTCTTCAATTCTTGATACAAGGGGACGAGTTTTCCATTTACACGTGCACCACGGCAACGATGCCCAATATCTGTGTGGACGTTATACGCAAAATCAATCGGTGTCGCGCCAGCCGGTAAATCTATAATGTCACCACGTGGCGTGAATACATAGACACGGTCTTGAAATACATCGCTTTGCATCGATTCGACAAATTCAGTTGCATCGTTCACATCTCCGCGCCATTCCATCATTGCTCGTAACGAATTGATGCGTTTCTCAAAATTCTTATCGGATGATTTCCCGCCTTCTTTATAACGCCAATGCGCCGCAATCCCATACTCTGCACTTAAGTGCATATCATGTGTGCGGATTTGCACCTCCAGCGGACGCTTGTCATCATACATCACTGCCGTATGAAGCGATTGATAAAAATTATCTTTCGGCGCGGCAATGTAATCATCAAACTCACCTTGAATTGGTCGCCACGAAGTATGAATTAATCCCAATGCCGCATAACAAGATGGCACATCTGGCACAATTAAACGCACAGCGCGCACATCATAGAGCATATTAAATGAACGGTCTTTGCTTTGCATTTTCTTGAAAATTGAATAAATGTGTTTGGGGCGTCCGCTAATTTCGGCTTTGATATTATTTTTTTCAAGCAGTTTTAACAATCTATCTTTAATTTCTTCTAGTTGACGTTCCCTATCCGGACGGCGTTCTGCCAGTTGTTCTGCAATCTCTTTATATTTTTCTGGGTTTACATAACGAAAACTTAAATCTTCCAATTCCCACTTCAATTGCCAAATGCCTAAACGATTTGCTAAAGGCGCAAAAATATCTAACGTTTCTTGCGCAATGCGCTTGCGCTTATGCTCCGGCATGTGACCTAATGTACGCATGTTATGCAAACGGTCTGCTAACTTAATTAGCACCACGCGCACATCTTCACCCATGGCTAAAAATGTTTTTCGCAAAGTTTCTGAAACCATATCTTCTTTGCGCCCCAGTAATGCGGGTTGCGTCAGAGGCTCTTCATCACCATTTTCATTTTCAGGATGTTGGTCACCGCGTGAGACACGTGGCAAATGCGTTAACTTCGTGACCCCATCTACCAAAACTTTAACGGTATCGCCAAAATCACGGCGAATATCTGCCATGGTCACTTTTGTATCTTCAACCGTATCATGCAACAAACCCGCGGCAATCACTTCAGCTGGCACTTTCAATTCTGCGAGAATGCTTGCCACCGCAATACAGTGATTGATATACGGCTCACCTGAATGACGCTTTTGCTCACGATGCGCTTCTTCCGCCACAGCATACGCGCGCATCACCAACTCTTTATCAGCAATTGAATAGGACTCAGGAAGTTGCTCCAAAAGCTTTTCAAGTGGAATTGTTGCCGTTGCGGATTTCATTGGATAATTTTACTACGCCTCAAATTACGTCATTGCGAGGAGGCTCTTGTTCTTTCGACGAAGCAATCCCCGCCTCTTTATTTGATTTTACCTGATTCTGCTCGTCAACATTTTCTTCTCTTCAATTGTATAATTTCATCATGCCCACAAACAACGTCACCCGTTTTTTAGATTCAAGAAAAATTAAATACACTGCTCACGAACTGCCACCTGAAAAGCTTGGTGCAATCGAAGCCGCACAGATTCTAAATGTGCCAGAAGCGCAAGTATTTAAGACGATTGTCACCACCAGAGAAAAAGGAAAACCTGTGCTGGCAATACTCCCCGGAGATAGAAGCGTGGATTTAAAATCGCTCGCATCTTTTCTCGGTGAAAAGAAAATGTCTCTGCCTACTCAAAAAGAAGCAGAGACGTTGACAGGCTTACAAGCGGGTGGAATATCACCGCTGGCATTAATCAACAAAGGTTTTCAAGTGGTGATTGATTCAGCCTGTGAATCCTTTGATGAAATTTTTATCTCCGGCGGTCAACGCGGAATCAATATTCAAATCGGTGTGAGTGATTTAATAAAATTGGTCAACGCGAAAATTGGAGAAGTCAGCAAAGCGGAATAGAAAGTGGAAAGTCTACTTTCCACTTTCTATTCCGCTTCAAACTCAGTCGCTTGCTCACCATTGATTAAGAGGATGTAATATCCGGGTGCAAAACTTCCCAGTGGAACATTCACTTCAAACGGACTTAACACTTGTACGCAAATTGCATTTGGATCTGAAACAGAATACACATCCACAAGAATTTTATTTTCTGCATCCGGCGGATTTACAAATATCCGCAATTGAGAACAAGGTGTCGGTAAATTACCCTTTAGATTCAACATAAACTGCAAAGGATAACTTTCCAGAGTTAGTAAATCTTTTGAGTCAATATACGCTTCACCGCGAGTCAGTAAAGCATCATCTGGTTTTGGTGCATAATCAACTTGTGGTTCATTTGGATAGGATGGATTTGGATAAGAAGGGTCTGAATTAACAGGTTCGTTCGGATTTGTGCCACAAGCCGCAAGTAAAATTGCCAGAGTAAATAAAAGTGTAATTATCTTTTTCATTTATGTCTCCAATACATCATAGACGAGGATAAAAGTAAAAAGTTCCTGCTTTCGTGATTAATAAGAAACAAAATCTCCCACCAACGCATCATTAATCCAAACCGTATATCTGCCAGTGGAATAATATCCAAACAAAATATTGGCTTCAAATTGCTGAAAGACATTATCGCAATTAATATTCGTATTCACCAAACTATACACTTCTATAAACACGCGGAAGTTTTCATCCGGCGGATTAATTTCAACCCTTAATTCATTACAGACACTCGGCATGTAGCCCAAAATATTTAACAGCGCACGCGGTGGCGAGTATTCATATTTTTCCGATAAACTCACAGCAGTAATCGTCACACCTGCAATTTGCTTGCCCAAATCTTCTGTACGTGGCGCGTAAACATTTTCATCTTGCGTAATCCGATAGGGTATTGGCGCAGTGGTTATCGGCTCAGGAGTTGGAATCACAGAACATGCACTAATGAAAATCAACATCAATAAAAAAACTTTTTTCATTCTTTTCTCGACCTATCTATTTTGACATTTTCAAACAATTGCGGAGCGATGACGTAAATTCCGCTTCCACTTACGGTGACAGTTGAATCTGCTGTGCGAATTTCTCCCACGCTGAAAATTTTTCTCTCGTCAATTTGAGCGATTCGTGCCTCAATCAATATTTTTTGATGCAAAGGTAAAGGCTTGTGATAATTAATATCCAAATTTACAGCCGCCACTTTATGCCCCGCCGCCCAGACGACGAGTCCCATGGCTTCATCTAATATCGCCGCGGATGCGCCACCATGCGCATATCCCGGCGGACCTTGTTGCGCTTCATTTAATATAATTTCAGAAGTTAATATTCCATCTTCTATGAACCAAGTTAATCCAATACTATGAGGATTATCCTTTCCACACACGAAACACCAGCCATGATAGGGGAGTTGTCTTTTCATAAGTCTAATTTAACCACAAAGGGTCACGAAGTGTCACAAAGGTTTTCCTTCGTGTTCCTTTGTGACACTTCGTGGTTGAGATGGTTTCATGCTAGAATCCTGAAAACTTATAACACGGAGATTCCCATGAAAGCCCTTTTAGAACGATTAAAGATTCAACCTGTCAATGCGGGTGCAAGCACTGGCGTAGATAATTGGTACACAGATAAAAATGGTAAAGAATTAATTTCATATAACCCAACCACTGGTGAAGCGATTGCAAAAATAATTCAAGCCACACCTGAAACGTATGAGAAAGTGGCGTCGGCGGCGCAAAATGCTTTCCTAAAATGGAGGCATGTCCCCGCTCCGAAAAGAGGCGAAGTTGTCCGCGATTTAGGCGAGGCATTACGTCAACTCAAAGAGCCGTTGGGAGATTTAGTCACAGTTGAGATGGGAAAAATCCGCGCGGAGGGGCATGGCGAAGTGCAAGAGATGATTGATATTTGTGATTTTGCTGTGGGGCAAAGCCGCATGTTGTATGGTTTGACGATGCATAGTGAACGCGCGTCGCATAGAATGTATGAACAATGGCATCCACTGGGGATTGTGGGATTGGTGACTGCGTTTAATTTTCCTGTTGCGGTTTGGTCATGGAACTCTGCACTCGCCGCAATTTGTGGTGACCCTGTAATTTGGAAGCCCTCATCTTATACACCGCTGACTGCGATTGCAGTGACGCATATTGCCAATCAAGTAATGGCGGACCATGGCTTATCGGGAATTTTTAATTTGACAATTGGTTCTGGACGTGATGTGGGCGAATTGATGTTAAATGATAAACGTGTACCGTTGGTTTCATTTACAGGTTCAACCAAAGTTGGCGTTCATGTTTCTGAAACGGTTGCAAAACGATTTGGACGAACGATTTTGGAACTTGGCGGAAATAATGCAATTATAGTAACGCCTCATGCTGACCTTGAAATGGCGACTCGCGCGATTTTATTTGGTGCTGTCGGGACGGCTGGTCAGCGTTGTACATCTACTCGTAGAATCATTATGCACAAATCTATTTCAAAAGATTTGACTCAACGATTGACGAATGCTTATAAACAAGTCCGCATCGGTGACCCGCTCATGCCTGATACATTGATGGGACCTTTGGTTGTGAATACATCTGTTGAAGAGATGATGGATGCTTTGAATAAATCGAAGCAAGATGGTGGTGAAGTATTAACAGGTGGTGAGATGTTACCGAATCTTGGACCAAATTTTGTTTCGCCAGCCATTGTCAAAATGCCTGCGCAAACGGATATTGTCAAAACCGAAACCTTTGCTCCGATTTTGTATTTGCTTGAATACGAAACGATTGAAGAAGCGATTCATATTCACAACGATGTGCCACAAGGTTTATCTTCCGCTATCTTCACTGATTCAATGCGCGAGGCAGAAACATTTTTATCTGTTGGTGGCTCTGATTGTGGCATTGCCAATGTCAACATTGGCACATCCGGTGCAGAAATCGGCGGTGCGTTTGGTGGCGAAAAAGAAACAGGCGGCGGACGTGAATCAGGTTCGGATGCGTGGAAGGTTTATATGCGCCGACAGACGAATACGATTAATTGGTCGAAAGATTTGCCTTTGGCGCAAGGGATTAAGTTTGGGGAATAGTTAATATTGTAGGAGTTGGTAAATGAATAAAACGCAAGCTCTTGAAAACCTTCTTGCAAATAAAGCAACAAAAGATGAAATTGAATTTCTAAAGGGTCTCCTGATTAATGGAGAAATTTCCATTGGGGGGGATGTTAGTAATTCAGTCATTATTAAAGGGGACGGTAATGTTGTAAGCATCTCCCCTGAGATATTGGACAAGTTAAATGGTCGTGCACTTCTAGGAAATTTCGACAGAGAATTAAATGGAGATCAGATTCTTTTTGGTTTGAAAAGACTAGAATCAGAACTTGCTACCCGGGCTCCTATTTTATTAAGTCAATTTCAAGAACAAACAAGGCGACTTCAACCATTTATCAAAACCGCTTCCAAATCTTTAAGTGAACAGGCACTTAAAGAGAGAGTAGTATCTATTGCAGAAATTAATAGAATTTGCAATGAAGCTTTAGATATTTCATTTAATTCCTTATGCCTCGGCAATGAACTTCCAGAATATGATTTAAGTTCCCCATTTCGTGGACTTGAATCATTCCGCCCTGAACATAGTGAATTTTTCTTTGGACGAGAACTATTAGTAGAAAAACTTGTTCAAAAAATAAAAGATTATCCTTTCTTGGCAATACTTGGTGATTCGGGGAGCGGAAAATCTTCTTTGGCGATGGCAGGATTAATACCTGCATTGGGTTTAGATTATGTCATTTTCCGCCCAGGAAATGAGCCACTAGTCACTTTAGAAGCTAATTTGCTATCTATAAAAAAAGGTGGGGTCATTATTGTTGACCAATTCGAAGAATTATTTACACTGACAAAACATAATAAAGTTCAAAGAGACTTTATTTCAAAGCTTTTAGAGAAAACAGAATCTAATAAAGTTATATTAACTATGCGTTCAGATTTCTTAAGTGAAGTAGCAGAACATCACAATTTAAATCAAGAAATTCAGAATCATTTGGAAAATATCTCTACAATGACGATTGAAGATCTTAGCCGGGCGATGGAAAAACAAGCACAAGCTGGGGGATTACGATTTGAAGCAGACCTGAATCATCAGATGTTAGAAGATGTGGATGGAGCGCCAGGGGCGATGCCTTTACTTCAACATACGTTATGGGAATTATGGAATCGGCGACACGGTCGTTGGTTAAGTGTAAATGAATATAGAGCTTTTGGAGGCGTTAAGCAGGCAATTACAAATACTGCTGAGTCATTATATATAAAGTTGAATGAAATCGAACAGAAGCAAATGCGCAATATCTTTTTACGTCTATCTAACTTTGATATTCGTGCAAACAAACGTCACACTGGAAAACGAGTTTTTTTGGAAGACTTAATACCATATAATACCAATCCTGATTTGACTCTTAGACTTCTTGATAAATTGATAAATGCAAGATTAATAATAAAGTCTACCAATCAAAAAAGGATTGAAGTTGAAATTGCACATGATGCACTAATCTATTATTGGGAAAGATTACAAATATGGTTAAATGAAGATGTTCCTAGTTATAACCTGCAATACCAGTTGCATGATAGGGTTCATCAATGGGAAAGTAGTAATTACGAGTTCGATGGTGACTTATATAGTGGCTTGCGTTTGAAATTATTGGAAGAATGGGTAAAGAAGAACCCAGGACTACTAAGCTCATTAGAAATAAAGTTCCTACAAGCAAGTGTAAAACAAAAGAAAATGAAGCTATTAAGTCAGGCTTCAATTTTCATAGTATTAATTACATTTCTTATATTAACTATCCTTTCGTTAAGGGGGGAGTTAAATGGGTTCATTTATCAGCCAATTGATATGAATAATTACTGGGTTCTTATTCCTGAAGGTGAATTTAAAATGGGGCTTGAAGATAGTCATTATAACGAAGTGCCAGAGCATTCAGTTTATTTAGAATCTTTTGAAATTGGACGATACGAAATTACGAATCAGCAATTTGAGCAATGTGTTAAGGCTGGATATTGTCTACGAACCTCTGATGTAAAAACACCATACTATAAAAAAACACATCCAGTAGTTAATGTTAGCTGGTATGCTGCTCAAGATTTTTGTAAATGGGTAGGTGGGCGTTTGCCAACTGAAGCTGAATGGGAAAAAGCAGCAAGTTGGGATTACGAATTAAATTTGAAACGTAAGTTTCCATGGGGAGATAATATTGATTGCTCTTTTGCAAACTATTATGGAAAAAATAAGGAAAGTGATGCTTGCGTTGGAGATACTACACCTGTTGGAAGTTATAAGGCTGGTAGGAGTAAGTATGAGGTGTATGATTTAACAGGCAATGTTTGGGAATGGACAAGTAGTTTACCTTATCAGTACCCTTATAATCCTAATGATGGACGTGAAGACATAAATTCCCCATTTATTCGTGTAGCACGAGGCGGTTCATGGTTAGACAGTGAATTTAATGGAAGGCTTACCACTACCTACAGATTGACTTTTTATCCATTAAATTCTAGTAATAACCTTGGTTTTCGTTGTGCAAGAGATATTCCTTAAACTAACTATAACCACACCATAACCGGATGCTATAAAGTTATTTTGATATAGTTATCTCCCATGCCT
Organism: Anaerolineales bacterium; assembly: GCA_016789205.1. Taxonomy (GTDB): domain Bacteria; phylum Chloroflexota; class Anaerolineae; order Anaerolineales; family Villigracilaceae; genus Villigracilis. Next base: position 265 of record JAEURF010000036.1, on the reverse strand, counting down.
GAACCTCAATCCCAAACCTTATGCAAATCCTGTGGGCTATGTTGCAGTGGACATCTATTTGCTTGGGTAAGGCTCAATGCTAATGAGTTAGATAAAACCGAAGCCTTAGGCTTGAAAGTGATTCGCAATGACCCACGTCAGCGCGGATTTTTACAACCATGTCCAGTTTGGCAGGGTGGAATTTGCACGATTTATAAGTCACCAGATTATCCACGCAGTTGTGCAAAATATAAATGTATCGTTTTGCGAAAGTTATTAGATGAAG
>JAEURF010000369.1 GCA_016789205.1 Anaerolineales bacterium | reverse complement strand
ATTGTGCTATTCAACTTTTTCTTGCACATGCAATATGGAAAAGACGCCTTCCTCTACACCGTCAACTGGACGTATGCGGTGATTCTTTTTCTCGCTCTCGCGTGGCGTGAACTTGCGGACAAACGTTGGTTTCAAATATCTTTATTTATCTTTATTTCCTTTTTGTTATTTAATAATTCCCAATTGATACTGACCATGCTGAGTACTTCAGCTTTGCACATCAAATGAAATATTTATTAAATCAACGCCTTGTTCTTTCATGGCTACTTAGTATTCCTGTAACATATTTTGCCCTTGCATTTTTGGATATTTTTTACACCCATCCATTAGAAGCAGGATTGCTAGTTGTAATATTACATACGTTGATTACTTTTTTTATTTATTTGTTAATTCGCAAAGTCAAAAAAGCATTTCGAATAAAACCCAAAGAAGGCATATTTGCTTTTTTAATTTTCGTTTCATTAATTATTTTTTGGTTTCGCCTTATTCTTATGGCGGGTCGTTTTCCATTACTTTTTGACTCTTCCTACTACCTCCTTAACGTTAATTTATACTTGTCGTACTATATTGGGTGGTGTATCTCTCTTTTTGTTTCTAGTAGATTATTTTCAATTGCTCACTCAAAAGACTTACTTAATACGCGTTTCTATACGTTTGTGAATGCAAATCTAAATGGTATTGTTATTGCTCTGGCTTTCTTTTCAATTTACTTTCTTTTAGCCAATATTTTCAACCAACCACTCTTTAATTTTGACGACATTTTCTTTGATACAGATGCCAAACTCTACCGCGCTCGTTTTGGCACAGAAAACTATGAAGATGTTTATTGGCGCACGGTTCACCCATTTATTTTGATAGTTGTTCGTCC
>JAEURF010000368.1 GCA_016789205.1 Anaerolineales bacterium | reverse complement strand
CTTTGCAAATTGGACGGCTAACTTGAATAGCGATAATTATTTTTCAAAAGATAAAGATACTTATTGGTTGCCACAAGGTTTAGTGGGCTTCAAAGCCTCGATGAGTCTGTGGGATAATAATGAAAAAAAGCATAAAATCGAACGTGCAAAGATTGCTTTGGCACAAATTCAAAACCAAAAATCGGATTTTGAACGCGCTGTGACTTTGCAAGTGATGAATGCGCGTATCGCTTATTTCAATGCCCAACGCCGTGTCGAATCGCAACAGAAAAACCTGGCTTTAGCTGAGCGCATTCATAAGACGACAGAAACGAAGTTTAAAAACGGCATCGGTTCGAGTCTCGAAATCACGACAGCCGAGCAGCAACTCTATCAAGCACAACAAAACGTGCGTCAAGCTCAGTTCGACCTTTTGACAGCACAAAAAGCGTTGCAAAAGGCATTGGGTAAATAGTTCGATTTGGAATTTTGGATTTACGATTTTGGATTTACGATTTTTTACAATCCAAAATTCCCCCCCCTCAGTATTTTTAGCTTTCATAAGACATCACCTATAATAAAAATTAAAACGTTAATTTTCAGCGATTTATAAAAATAATACTTTATGAAAAAGATATTTTCTCTCCTTTTAATAACAGCTGTTTTTGCTGCTTGTGGCGGAAAAAGTGGCGATAAAAAAGAGCAACTGGCTAAACTGAAACAACAACAAGCGGATTTAGCAGGACAAATTGCGACACTTGAAAAAGAATTGGGTGCGTCGGATACGACAAAACGCGAAAAAATCAAGTACATCACGACCTCGATTTTGAGTCCAACAGTGTTCAACAGTTTCATTGAGTTGCAAGGTGCTGTGGTGGCAGATGATGAAGTTTTTGTAAATGCCAA
>JAEURF010000367.1 GCA_016789205.1 Anaerolineales bacterium | reverse complement strand
AGGCAGCACTTAACCTGGAAGAACGAAAGGATCTTTACCTTGTATTTAAAGAAGCCATTAACAATATTGTAAAATACAGCAAGGCTTCAGAAGTGAACATCGTGCTGAGGTTTGATAAAGAAGAACTGAGTTTAACCATAACTGATAACGGAATCGGTTTTGATACCGGGCATATAAGTTCGGGAAATGGAATTACGAACATGAAAAGCCGGGCGCAGGCCATGGGCGCAGCATTCCGGATAGAATCCATACCAGAAACAGGAACAAGTATATTTCTGAAAAAAACAATCACCTGATCAGGGTATTTTAGGCTGGTTGGAAAAACTTAGTTTGCAGGCATCCATGTTATGAAAAAATCCATTCAGATACTTATTTACGAGGATAATGTTCTTCTGAGAGAGAGCCTTACCAACCTGCTGGCACTAACAGGGGAATATGAAGTACTGGCAAGTTTTCCGGATTGTGCTGATGTGTTGAACCAGGTTAAGCTACTTGACCCTGATGTCATTCTGATGGATATTGATTTACCCGGCATTAATGGTATAGAATCAGTAAAACTTATCCGTAGATTCAACCAGCAGGTTCAAATTATCATGCTTACTGTATTCGATGATAATTCCCATGTGTTTGATGCCATGTATGCCGGAGCGAATGGATACCTGTTGAAAAAATATATTTCCGATAAACTGCTTCACGCTATTCAGGAGGTCCTGCAGGGGGGTGCACCTATGAGCCCTTCCATCGCCAGAATGATCATTTCTAGTTTGCAGCAACCTGTGGTTGCCGCAAAGGATTATTCTCTGACAAACAGGGAAAAAGAAATTCTGCAGTTATTGTCATCCGGAAATAGTTTTAAAATGATCGCAGCCGAATTGTCTATAAGTCTGGATACTGTCCGTACTCATA
>JAEURF010000366.1:392-907 GCA_016789205.1 Anaerolineales bacterium | reverse complement strand
TCCGCGCCGGGCGGAAGCCGTTGGCAAAATACCGCACGTCCTTGTCATAGCGGAATCGCGCCGGTGAACGGATTGCGTCGGCCGCGTTGCCGAACGCACCGCCGCGCAGCACCCGCAGCGAACATTGACCGTTGGTCGAAGCGGAGCCGTCCTTCGGGGCGCTGCTGTAGGTATCGTTCCAGCAATCCTCGACCCATTCGGCGGCATTGCCGGCGGTGTCGTACAGGCCAAACGCATTGGGCCGGAATGCACCGGCCGCCGTCGTTTTTGATCCACCGTCGGGCGCGCCGCAGTCGTGGCAGTTGGCGAGCCCTTTCCCTTTGTCGCCCCCCCACCAGAATGGCGATTTCGACCCCGCGCGGGCGGCATATTCCCATTCGGCTTCGGTGGGGAGCCGATATTGCTTCCCGGTTTTCTGCGACAGCCAGGCGAGGTATCCCTTGGCGTCATCCCAACTCACGTCGATGACCGGGCGATCGCCGCGGCCCCAACCGCGGTCATTGGGCCGATAGCTG
>JAEURF010000366.1:0-382 GCA_016789205.1 Anaerolineales bacterium | reverse complement strand
AGCTGCATGCGCCCGCGGCGACGCATTGGTCCCATTCCGCAAATGTAACCTCGCGGCGGCCGATCGCGATCGGACGTGCAATGGTGACGCGGTGGATCGGTTTCTCCCTCGGGGTATCGTTCGAGCCCATATCGAATTCGCCGGCGGGAATGACGATCATTTCCGGGCATTCGGCGCAATCGCGGAAGGTTTCGCCCGGCATGCTGCCGCTCGGCGGGTTCCCCTGCGCCGTCTGCGCCGGCGGTTCGGACGCCGCCTTTGGCGGAGCGGGAGGGGGAGCAGGAGCGGGCCGTTCGGCTCTACGCGCTGGCGCCGGCGCCGGTTCGGCAGGCGGAGGCGGCGCCGCGGCTTCGGCGCTCGGCCGGTTGAAAAAGAAGTCGTC
>JAEURF010000365.1 GCA_016789205.1 Anaerolineales bacterium | reverse complement strand
GCTCAACCGAATACGCATCACTCGTTTCATATCGGTCATGCACGCAATACAATTTTAGGTGAAGTGTTAGCACGCTTAGTTGAATTTGCTGGATACAAAACAATTCGTGCATCTTACCCCGGTGATTTAGGTTTGGGTGTTATCACAGTCATGTGGATTTATGACAAATTTTATAAGGGGCAAGAACCTGAAGGCGTGCATGAACGTGGTCAATGGCTTGCAAAATTATATGTAGAAGCGACAGCCTTGCTTGAAAAGAAAGAAAATGAAACGCCAGAAGAAACTGCCAAACGTGAAGAATATGAAGCCGAACGGCGCGAGATGTATCGCAAATGGGATGCAGGCGATGAATATGTGCGCAATTTATGGCTTGTGACTCGTGAATGGAGTTTGGAAGAACTGCGCGAAATTTTACGAATGCTTGATGTGAAAATGGATGTGTGGTTTTATGAAAGTGAAGCCGATGAACCATCTAAATTAATTGTAGAAGAGTTAATTGCTAAAGGCATTGCTGATGATGAACGTCCGCAAGGTGGCGCGGTAATTGTTAAGATTGATGAAAAACTTGGTTTGACGAAAGAAAAATATCGCACCAATGTAATTTTACGACGCGATGGCACCACTTTATATTTAACAAAAGATTTGGCATTGGCAAAAATCAAGTTTGAGCAACATCATGTTGACCGTTCCATTTATGTTGTCGATTCTCGCCAGTCTTTACATTTGCAACAAGCCTTTGCGATTTTGAAATTATGGGGTTTTCCGCAAGCGGAGAAATGCTATCACCTCGGTTATGGATTTGTGAGTTTGCCAGAAGGAGCCATGTCTGCACGGCGTGGGCGTGTAGTGTTGTTCAAAGAAGTATATGACGAAGCTGTGAAGCGTGTGCTTTCAGTAGAAACAGAAAAAAGTGCAGATATTCCTGCTGAAGAAAGAGAAAAAATTGCAAGTCAAATTGGCTTGGGCGCATTAGTCTATTCTATGCTTTCAGTGGATAATAATAAAGATATTGTCTTTGATATTAATGAGGCTTTGTCGTTTGA
>JAEURF010000364.1 GCA_016789205.1 Anaerolineales bacterium | reverse complement strand
TCAAACGACAAAGCCTCATTAATATCAAAGACAATATCTTTATTATTATCCACTGAAAGCATAGAATAGACTAATGCACCCAAGCCAATTTGACTTGCAATTTTTTCACGTTCTTCAGCAGGAATATCTGCACTTTTTTCTGTTTCTACAGAAAGCACACGCTTCACGGCTTCGTCATAAACTTCTTTGAACAATACTACGCGCCCACGCCGTGCAGACATGGCTCCTTCTGGCAAACTCACAAATCCATAACCGAGGTGATAACATTTCTCTGCTTGTGGAAAGCCCCATAATTTCAAAATCGCAAAGGCTTGTTGCAAATGTAAAGACTGGCGAGAATCGACAACATAGATAGAACGGTCAACATGATGTTGTTCAAACTTGATTTTTGCCAATGCCAAATCTTTTGTTAAATATAAAGTTGTGCCATCGCGTCGCAAAATCACATTGGTTCGATATTTTTCTTTCTTCAAACCAAGTTTTTCATCAATCTTGACAATCACCGCGCCACCTTGCGGACGTTCATCATCAGCGATGCCTTTTGCAATTAACTCTTCAACAATTAATTTAGATGGTTCGTCAGCTTCACTTTCATAAAACCATACATCCATTTTTACATCTAACATTTTCAAAATTTCGCGCAGTTCTTCCAAACTCCATTCACGAGTCACATGCCATAAATTGCGCACATATTCATCGCCTGCATCCCACTTGCGATACATCTCACGCCGTTCGGCTTCATATTCTTCACGTTTTGCAGTTTCTTCCGGCGTTTCGTTTTCTTTCTTTTCAAGTAAAGCCGTCGCTTCTACATATAATTTTGCTAACCATTGACCACGTTCATGCACGCCTTCAGGTTCTTGACCTTTATAAAATTTTTCATATATCCACATGACAGTGATTACACCCAAACCTAAATCACCGGGGTAAGATGCACGAATTGTTTTGTATCCAGCAAATTCAACCAAGCGTGCTAACACTTCACCTAAAATTGTATTGCGTGCATGACCGATATGAAACGAGTGATGCGTATTCGGTTGAGC
>JAEURF010000363.1 GCA_016789205.1 Anaerolineales bacterium | reverse complement strand
CACGGCAATGTGATGGTAAACATACTTCCCTTGCCGATTTCACTTTTTACACTGACCAAGCCACCATGCAAACGTACCATTTGCGCCACCAATGCCAAACCCAAGCCTGTGCCTTGATATTCACGCGCAAGCCCAGCATCCAATTGTACAAATGGTTTGAATAAATATTTCAAATCTTCTTCGGCAATCCCAATCCCAGTATCCCATACCGAAAGTGTTACTTCATTTCTTTCAGGGTAGCCAACTACTTCCAAACCAATCTTTTCGCCTGCTTCTGTGAATTTGACCGCATTGCTCAATAAATTCACCAACACTTGCTTTAGGCGGCGTTCGTCGCCCATAATGGTTTTGACCTCTCCCTTAATCTTGAACGAAACTTTAATATTTTTTTTCTGAGCAAGTTCCTTAATCATGCGTAGGCTAGCTTGACATAGCTTCTCAACGCCAATCGAATGAAAATCTAATTCCATGCGCCCAGCTTCAATTTTTGAAATATCGAGAATGTCGTTAATTAATTCCAGTAAATGCCGCCCACTTTCTTTGATGATGCCAACATACTTGAATTGTTTCTCATTCAACTTGCCGATAATTTGCTCTTCAAGACTTTCAGAAATTCCTAAAATTGCATTTAACGGTGTGCGTAATTCATGGCTCATATTTGCCAAGAATTCATCTTTCACCTGCAAAGCATTTTCCATTTCAGCATTCGCAAGTTTTAAAGCCTCTTCAGATTTTTTACGGTCAGTAATATCAATGCTGATACCAATGACGCGGTCTGGGGTGTTATCTTCTGCAAAAACAGTGATGGCACTCGTAGCAACATAGCGAATCGAGCCATCGGGCCAGATAATACGGTGTTCGTTATTTAATAATAAATTTTGGGTAAACGCCAGTTGTGTATTCATGCGCGATTTTTCAAGGTCTTCAAAATATATATATTTTGACCAGCCTTCCGGAGTTCCATCAAACTCACCATTGGGTACATGATGAATAATGTGCATCCGTTCATCCCAAATGACTTTGTTTTCTCTAGGGATATATTCCCAAACGCCAATATG
>JAEURF010000362.1 GCA_016789205.1 Anaerolineales bacterium | reverse complement strand
ACGCCCGCGCGATTAATTTCTACTAAATCATCTTGCAAGCCATGTTTGCTTAATTTAAATCGATTCGCACTAAATGTATTCGTGATAATTAATTCCGCACCTGCTTCAATATAAGCGCGATGAACTTCTGCAACAGCCGCCGGATTGGTAAGGTTTAACTCATCAAACGATTTGTCAAAGCCTACCCCGCGCGCATGGAGCATTGTTCCCATGGCACCATCCGCTATCAAAGTTTTTTCAGATAAAGTTTCAATCAGATTCATGTTTTCTCTTTTCAAGGTTTCTTAATTACAGTCAACACGGCATTGCCGCGTTTAATTTCATATACAACTTCTGCATCTAAATAAGATTGCTTATCTAAACCATAACGTGTGGTTGCGATTACATACTCATAATTTTCAGCGCGTTCCACTTCATGCCATGAAAAAATTTTTAAGTCTTCTCTGGCAAATGCCGCAAATAAATGCGCAGGTCCTTCTACCCAAATGTTTGCATTCGGCGAAGCCACACCATTCACATACTCAGCCGCCTCACGATACGAAGTAATCCAATAATCATTTTCAAAGCGCGTGGCTGTATTCCCGGCAAAACGATTGTAATAAGCATATTCATAAGGATGTAAATTAATAATCCCAAACACGCTTGGTATTAAGCATAAAATTATTAACGCAACTTGCCATTTCACATTTTTTATTTTTTCAAATGCCACACCCGCTAGCAAAAAGATTGGCGGAATGATAAACAAGATTTGTCTAAAATTATCGTACAGCGCGACTCTAAAAAAGATAAATGCAAGTAATGGGATGAGAAACCAGAAAACAAATAATTCGATGAGTTCACGCTTCTTTTCTACGGTTCGGCTTGCCAGCCAAACACCAACAATGGTCAACACCCAAACAGGCTCAGTGAGTTGGATGAAGAGTAGCACAGGTAAATAAGCATAAGGTAAATTTTTAGAACCATACGGAACACCATTGAACAAAGTCGAGCCGCCCCATGGATACAGTGACATTTCTCTAAAACTTTCAACAAAACGCTCGACAGGATTCATCCACAAGTAGGG
>JAEURF010000361.1 GCA_016789205.1 Anaerolineales bacterium | reverse complement strand
AGGCGTTCAACGATTTGTTCAGCGCGGGATGCCATAAATCAATCTCCTAAAATTCGTATCCAACTGCTAGAGTTTACCAGAAAAATTTGTATTCGAGAATTGCATCCACCTTTCAACTCCCTCTCCTTTAGGAGAGGGCTGGGGTGAGGTCAATACTTTATAGTAAAATTAACGGTTGCCATGCTCAAACTATTCCTCACTTTTTTGATTCTGATACAAACTACCGATGTCGGCATCACCTCGCCACAAAATGGTGAGACGATTCGCGGGCAGATTCAGATTCTCGGAAGCATGGACTACCCAACTTTTGCCTCTGCTGAATTAGCCTTTTCATTCGCTTCAAACTCAGGGGATACTTGGTTTCCCATTCAGACATTTTCTCAACCCCTTACCGATTCAAATCTCGCTGTGTGGGACACAACCTCCGTCACTGATGGTGACTATAACCTACGCCTCAGAATCACTTTACAAGATGGCACATTTTTAGACTTCATCATCACCGACTTAAAAATTAGAAATCAAGAAATACCAACAGCTACACCCACTCCAACCGAATTACCGACTTTTAATAACCAAACCCCAACACCAAGAATCATTTCACCGACAGAAATCATTTTATCTTTTCCAACATCAACGCTACTTCCGCCGAATCCAGCCTCCATCACTGCAAATTCAATTTATAAAATATTCGGTCAAAGCGCATTGGTTGTTTTAGTTTTATTTGTCCTATTTTCTTTACTCATTCGTTTTCGTAGAAACTGACTTTCAACCTTCAACCTGAAACTTTCAACATGGAACCTGAAACCTTATGACAGAAACTTACTTAATCATCGGACTCGGCAACCCCGGGCGTGAATACAAAGATACCCGTCACAACATTGGCTTTATGCTCATGGATTATCTCGCCGAAAAATTAGATGCACGTGGCATGAAAGTACAATCCAAAGCAATTACTATTTCGGCTTTGTACAATGAGAAAAAAATTATTCTTGCCAAACCACAGACGTATATGAATCTTTCAGGTCAGTCGGTGCAAGGATTACTAAATTTTTACAAAATCCCATTTGAGAATCTTTTAGTTGCCCATGATGATTTAGATATTCCCTTCGGCACGATTCGCATTCGTCCCACCGGCG
>JAEURF010000360.1 GCA_016789205.1 Anaerolineales bacterium | reverse complement strand
TCACTGCAACAGAAAATCATGCCAGTTCTATTTTTGTCTTGTTACAAGAAAATGAACAAGCCGAACCAGTGGCACAAGCCATTCAATCGTCAAAATACAAAGTGCTAACATGGCAAGCGCAAAATGAATTTGTAGTGTTGTTTGAAAACTATGCCAATGCTTTCTTTGTCTTTATCTATTTGATTGTGTTGGGAATCACTGCCACAGTTGTCACCAATACTTTGGTCATGGCAGTCTTTGAACGCACTCGTGAAATCGGAATCCTCGCCGCGATTGGTATGAAAGGACGTGGCATCATGGCACAATTTTTAGCCGAAGCCGCAGTCCTCGCTACTGGCGGCGTGATTGGCGGATTAATCATCGGCGGCGCTTTGGTGGCTTACTTTACAGTCAATGGATTTTATATCGGCGATTTTGGCATCACCGGCGTTTTGTTTGAAGAACGCATCTACGCTTACCTGACAATGGAAAATACAATCACATTAGCCATTGCTACTTATATTATTACTTTAGTCGCTTCACTTTATCCTGCCTCGCTTGCCACGCGCATGGAACCAGTCGAAGCCTTACACGGATTTGGAGGTTAACATGGAAGTTACAAAAATTAATCAAGCTACACGCGTATTCAAAATTGGTGAAATCGAAACCAAAGCCTTACGCGGCGTAGATTTATCAGTTACAGACGGCGAATTTACTGCATTGGTCGGTCCATCTGGTTCAGGTAAAACAACTTTGCTTCAATTGATTGGTTTGTTAGACCAGCCAACCAGCGGAAGTGTTTTTATCAATGGGCAAGATGCGACCAACTTGAATCGCAATCAACGTGCCGACTTACGCAAAAGCGCCATCGGATTTGTCTTTCAATTCTTTGCTTTGATTCCAACGCTTACTGCTTATGAAAATGTTGAAATGCCGTTGTTATTAAATAACACCAAACCAGCCGATAGAAAAAAACGAGTTAATGAAATGTTGGAAGCAGTCGGTCTCGCTGACCGTGGACATCACCGCCCAGACCAACTCTCCGGCGGACAACAACAACGCGTCGCTGTTGCCCGTGCGCTGGCTACAAATCCCAAACTGATTCTCGCCGACGAACCCACCGCCAACCTTGATTCTGAAAATGGCAAACAAGTGATGGACATCATGCAAAGACTTAATAAAGA
>JAEURF010000035.1 GCA_016789205.1 Anaerolineales bacterium | reverse complement strand
CCGAACGTCGGTTAAAGAGGCGGGGCAAGTCCAAGTTGAATCTGAATTATGGAGTGCAGAAAAATCGGCTGATTCAGAAAAAATCGGTAAGGGTGATTTTGTTGAAGTTGTCGAAGTACGTGGATTAAGATTGATTGTAAAGAAGAAATAATTTTCATGTCTTTGCGAGGAAGCAATCTCCAACTTAATTATGAGATTGCTTCGCAGAGAATGATCGCAATAACATAAACGCTTCAAAAGGACCTTATGCCTGCTACACCAACCCGAGACAGAGTCTCACCTCAAACAGATGCACGCCCATTACGCCGCCCCGAGTGGATTAAAGTGCGCGCGCCATCTGGTGAAAATTATGAACGCATTCAAAACTTGATGCGTTCGAAAGAATTACATACCGTTTGTGAAGAAGCCATGTGCCCAAATTTGGGCGAATGTTGGGGAAGTGGCACTGCTACATTTTTAATGCTCGGTGACGTGTGTACACGCACTTGTGCATTTTGTGACATCAAACATGGCAAACCTGCTTTGATGGATTGGGGCGAAGCAGAACGCGTGGCACAAGCAGTCAAATCAATGAATTTGAAACATGCCGTGATTACATCTGTCAACCGTGATGAGCGCCGTGATGGTGGTGCGCCATTATTTGCAATGGTGATTCGCAGAATTCGTGAAGTATTACCCGGTTGTTCGATTGAAGTGTTAATTCCTGATTTCAAAGGCAGTATCGAAGCCTTGAAAATTGTCATGGATGCACGCCCTGAAATTTTGAATCACAATGTAGAAACCGTGCCGCGTTTATTCAAAACCGTACAACCTCAAGATAATTATGATTGGGCGGCGGCAACATTATCCAATGCCAAAAAACTTGACCCGGATGTATTAACCAAAAGTGGAATCATGCTTGGGCTTGGCGAAACAATGGATGAGGTCAAAGCCGTGATGCGTGACCAACGCAGTTGGGGCGTGGATATTTTGACGATTGGTCAATATCTGCAACCGAGCAAAAAACACATGGCAATGGACAGATATTACACCATGGAAGAATTTGCTGAACTGCGCGAGTATGGCAAAGAAATTGGTTTCAAGTGGGTTGAGTCGAATCCATTGGTGAGGTCTTCGTACCATGCGGCAGAGCAAGTCAAAGCGTTGAGTGTAGTGCATAGAAAATTGTATGGCGAAGAGTCCGTCAATAGCAATCAGTTGCCGGTGATAAGTGTAAAATAAACAAGTAAAAAACAGACCCTGAGACAATTATCAGGGTCTGTTTTTTTATACGGATTTTTAGCATTTTATTATTCCATTATGATTAATATACATAAAATGTCTATTCCAATTTTTTAAGAAAAGCGTACTTGTTAACACTGTTAACATGAGGTATTATCATGATGTCGTTGTTCCACTTCAACCTATGTATAAGTAAGAGGAGAAAATATGAATAAACGTAATCTGTTCGTTCTGCTGACTCTCATGGTGACTGTTGCCATGGTTCTCAGCGCCTGTGGTACGCCTGCCACAGAAGCCCCTGCTCCAACCGCGGTGCCAGCCACTGCAGTACCCACTGCTACTGAAGAACCTGCACCTGCCATTGGCTCGCCAGAACATCCAATTAAAGTGTTGTTCGTTCCGTCTGTGGATGCAAACATCATCGTCACTGGTGGTGAAGTGATGGCGGCGGCGTTGAATGAAGCCACCGGCCTCACCTTTGAAGTAACTGTCCCAACTTCATATGCCGCAACCATTGAAGAAATGTGCGCCTCCCCCGAAGACACTATGGCATTCATCCCGGGCTTAGGCTATGCAATTGCTAGCCAACGTTGTGGTGTTGATGTATCTTTCAAAGCCATTCGCTTTGGATACCCAGTCTATTGGGCTGAATACATCGTTGCCCGCGATAGTGAATTCCAAACCCTTGCTGACCTCGAAGGTGCAACTTGGGGTTTTGGTGACCAGGGCTCAACTTCCGGTTACATGGTTCCTTTCGTAGAATTAACCGAAGCCGGTATTACCCCCGGTGAACAAGTTCAAACCGGCGGACACAACCAAACTGTGACAGCCGTTTACAATGGTGAAGTTGATTTTGGTACAGTCTTCTATAGCGTGCCTCTCAATCCAGAAGGTGCGCCAATCTTTACTTATGATGAATACCTAGCCGGCAATATCACCAGCCTTGAACAATACGAAGTTCCTGCTGAATCAATTGCCAATTGTGCACCAAATGAAGATGCCTCAAGATTGTTCTGTGATGGCTATCGCGTTTTGGATGCTCGTGCAAACATCCGTACTGAAGCACCAGATGTAATGCAAAAAGTTCGCATCTTGGCAATTTCACAAGCCATCCCGAATGACACACTCTCCTTCGGACCAGAATTCCCGGCTGATGTACGCGCACAAATTGAATCTGCGCTCGTCGCCTTTGCTGAAACTGATGCATGGGATACTTCAATTGGTAGTGCTGACTTCTACGGTTGGTCTGGTATTGCCCCTGCAACTGATGCAGAGTATGATATCGTCCGCGCCATGGTTGCCGCAACAGGCTACACCATCGAATAATAGTTTTACTCGTTTAATAAATTTGGGGCAGGGTTGTTTCACAACCCTGCCCCAAATCGTAATTATTACTTTTCTTTATTTTCAACAAAAGGGGCGGAAATATTTTATAATCAAAATCACCTCAGCGCATTTCGGCGCTGGCATCTAAGTTTTCAGGATACCCTCCCATGCTTCAAATAAAAAACCTGACCAAAATTTATGACGGCGGCGTAAAAGCACTTGATAATGTTAGTTTTGATGTACCAGATGGACAGTTTTTAGCAGTCATCGGATTAAGCGGCTCGGGAAAATCTACATTACTTCGATGTATCAACCGACTGATAGAACCCACTGAGGGACAAATTTTATGGAATGGGGAAGACATCACAGCCGCTTCACAGGAGGAAATGCGGCGCATCAGACGTAAAATCGGCATGGTCTTTCAACACTTCAACCTTGTTCACCGTTCAAAAGTGATTACCAACGTACTTGCCGGAAGATTGGGATATATCAACCCTGCCTGGAGTTTAATAAACCGTTTTCCAAAAGAAGATATTGAAAAAGCCATCAAACAACTTGAACGAGTTGGCATTGCAGAAAAAGCCAATCAACGTGCCGATGAATTAAGTGGCGGTCAACAACAAAGAGTTGGCATTGCTCGCGCACTGATGCAAGACCCACAAATCATGCTCGCAGACGAGCCCGTCGCCAGTCTTGACCCAGTCCTTGCACATAGCATCATGTCTCACCTTGAAGACATCAACAAAAATGATGGTGTCACAGTACTCTGTAGTTTGCATTTTCTTGATTTAGTACATCGCTACGCAGACAAAGTTGTTGCCCTCAATGAAGGTAAATTAGTCTTTGAAGGATTACCAAAAGATATTGACGATGAAAAATTCAAAGAAATTTATGGTCGCGACGCAGAGCGGGTAGGATAAAGAACTCATGAACAATAATAAAAAACCATCTCTCTGGAATTCTATAAAAGTCGGTTTGCTCACATTCCTAACGCTAATGATTTTCGCCTATGGCTTCCAAGTTACAAAAGTTAATTTGGAAGAACTTCGGAGTGAACGACGCCAAGAAAGCTTTGTCCGCATCATGCGTGCACTTGCAAGACCTGAAATCTTCGAGTATGAGCAAGTCGAAGAAGTTGTAAACTACCCCTTCTACACGCCTTGCCCGCCAGACCAAAGTGTACTCCTTGCACCAGATATAAACACGCTTGAACCGTATATCATCGTCACACCAGCCTGTGCCGAGCCCGGAGCTATAGTACAAGTAGAAGGATTCAACTTTGCTCCCAATACAACAGGTCCTGTACGTTTTGTCCCCGGGAATGACCCGTCTAATGTTGTTACACTGGGCCGCGAAAATGCAAAAACTGACATCAATGGGGATTTCACAGTAAGCATGGAAATTCCTAAACGCCCAAGTGACGATGTTCAATACATCCGTGTCATTTTGCGCAGAAATGTCGGAGCACCTCATTTCACACAAACCGCCCATGATACGTGGGATAAGATTATTGAAACAGTCTTCCTTGCACTTCTTGCCACAGTATTAGGAACCATTCTCGCTATACCATTAAGTTTTATTGCAGCACGCAATCTGATGAAAACCGTAAAGAGCCCGCTAACAAGTATTGCGCTTTCCACTTTAGGATGGCCCCTTGGCATGCTGATTGGTTTTATTGCTATTCGCTGGGTCGGGAATTTCAGCGCCGCTATTGGTTCGAATATTTTGGTTAACTTAGCTAGTATCCTAATTTTGCCCTTGCTGATTCAATTTGGCTTGCGGTGGGCAATGCCTCAAGTGGAAACAACTACTCCAAGCCAGTCTATGAAGTTTGCACGCATTGGCATAATTCTTTTATCAGCCCTTCTCGGTTTTTATGTCTTTTTCCAACTAGCGAGCCTGGCAATGCGTTTGGGAAATACACTTCAAGCCTCACTTGGCTCATTTGGTTTCCTCGGTTTCTTCTTGTTTCAAATGGGAGATATTATCGCCATCCTAACTCCCAGTATAGGAGCATTAGCCGCGGGCGGAACATTAAGCAGTATTTTAGGACGCCTCGGACAACAAAGTTCAGAAAGATTACCCATACCTGCAATAAAAACTTTAAACCTGATTTTAACCCCTGCCGCAATTGCCATGGTGTTTGTTCTCATCGGACAAGTACTAGAATGGCTGTATGAATTTGATACTCCTTTATATACTTTGTGGGGACCGATGGCAATTGGAGCAGGTTTGGGTTTACTGCTAGCAGTTATGACCAAACCAAAAGAATCTCTACCGATTGGATTGTTAATCTACTCTGTCACTCGCACCATTCTCAATGCGCTTCGGTCTGTAGAAGCATTGGTAATGGCAATTGTATTTGTGATTGCCGTAGGAATTGGTCCATTTGCAGGTACGCTTGCATTAGGATTGCATACTATCGTTAGCCTTGCAAAACTTTACTCTGAACAAGTTGAAAGTATCTTGGCTGGACCGTTAGAAGCAATTCAAGCCACTGGTGCAAATCGTTTACAAACAATTATCTATGCGGTTGTGCCACAAATTGTGCCACCTTATATTTCTTATACAATGTATCGTTGGGATATTAACGTGCGTATGTCCACAATCATTGGGTTTGTGGGCGGTGGCGGCATTGGTTTTCTACTTCAACAAAATATCAACTTATTGAATTACCGTGCCGCGAGTGCACAAATGCTTGCAATTGCAATTGTAGTGTCATTGATGGATTATATTAGTTCAGTGTTACGAGAAAAAGTAGTCTAACTATGTAAATAAAGAAATAAAAAGGACTGGCTTTTGAGCCAGTCCTTTTTATTTAAGATTTATCACCTTGCGCTTGCATTTTATATTTCTTCAAGGCACGCCAATCCACCAGCATTTTTTCTTTTTCATCCCAAAGGCGGAAGTATAAAGACTTTAGACTATCTCTAAAAGTCAGCGGTTCAATTTGGAAAATAGGATTTTCGTTATGACATTCTTCTAATTTGTAGTTTGGAATCTTCGGGCTGAGGTGATGAATGTGATGAAAACCAATATTGCCAGTAAACCATTGTAAAACTTTAGGAAGTTTATAAAATGAACTACCGTCCATACCGGCTTTGAAGAACTCCCAATCTTGATGTCGTTCCCAATACGTTGGTTCAAAATTATGTTGAACATAAAATAACCAAACCCCGGTTCCACATGCCATCAGCAAAATTGGAATCTCGACTAATAAATAAGCTTGCCAACCAATGTGATAAATCGTCCAGCCGACAAAGCCTAACAAGGCAATATTCGTCCAAATGACGCTATTCTTTTCACGTTTACCGGCTTCTTTTTCCCAGAAGCGATGGGTGAATACGAAAACTATCAATGCGCCGATTGTAAAAAGAATGACTGGATTGCGCATGATGCGATAGCCAATTTTTTTATACCATGGTGAAGCTAAATACTCTTCAACGGTCATGGTGTACACATCGCCAATGCCGCGGCGGTCTAAGTCGCCTGCGGTGGCATGATGAATCGCGTGGGAGTGTTTCCAGTGGAAGTATGGAGTCCACACTGCTACACCGAGTAACAAGCCGAGGCGATTGTTCGCAAGTTGACTTTTAAAGAAAGAGCCGTGGCAACAATCATGGAAGATGATGAACATGCGCACCATGAATCCAGCCGCGGGGATAGTCAATAAAAATGTCAGCCAATATCCAATTTCTAAACTGCGATATGCGAGATACCACAATATAAAAAATGGGATGACTGAGTTGAAGACCTGCCATAAACTGCGCCATGTTTCTGGGTAGGCATATTTTGAGACGACGCTTTGCCATTTGATGTTTCCGATGCTCATGTTATTTCTCCTTGTAAAAAACGTCCCGCAGGTTCATTCTTTAATCAAATTTGTTTCTCGAACCCGCGGGACGGTCTTATTTCTCTTCTATCATACTCTCATATTCTAAAAATGCGGTGATTCCGTTTATCCAATGTTGAACTCCATCTACGCGAATGGATGGGTCTTCGCAACTGCTGAAAACGCCACCTCCATATTTTTCGATGATTTCGTCTGTGATTTCAAAATTGCAATTGTTATCCGGGATTTGACGTGCGCGTACAAATGTAATGAATGTGCGAATTTCACGGTCTAGCCATTCATGCTCAGCATCTGATAAATAAAAAGCCTGTGCAATAGAAGCAAGTGCTTCTATTTTTGTGGAAGTGGCAATACTGGTATTGACTGAATTTAATGAACGTACTTGCCCGGCGATAATGACATTTGCAATTTCGGTTGCATAAGCAATGTCTTTATCACTCAATTTATCCAAGCGGGCAAACATCGCGAAGGCGTAGCTATGCCAGTGGTCTTCGGTGATAGGTTGGGTAATCATAAAATCATTGATTTCATGAGCTTGTGTTAACCAAAAATCATTTTCTGTCATTTCATAGAGTTGCAATAACGCATATAAACTTTCGCCATTAAAGTATGTGACGAAATAATCCGCATCGGCTGTACCTGCAAAATGTGGGTCAAAGGAATGGTAAAAGCCACCATCCGCTTTGCGCATTGAGATGATGAAATAACCTAAATCAATTGCATTCGCCAGTAAGTTTCTATCTTCAATTGTAAAATTCCCCGTAGCTTGCCAGCGTTTATAAATTGCATCAATCGTTAGTGCCGCACCGCCCAGCGGACATCCGCCGTTTGTATAAAAGCATGTGCCTTTGAATCTTTCAGGGTCACTGACTAAATTTTCGAGATAATGCGTTAATGCTAAATCACCCGCGTGACAATATTTTGAATCACTGGAAACTCTACAAATTGTATACAGTGAACCTGTCCCCGCAATTAAGCGAACATCAGAAGGCGAATATGCACGGTCATTATTTAATATATTGACTTGATATGCCAGTTCACCATTTGCAAGTTGTTGACGGACTAAATAATCTCCCGAAGCAATAATGGCTTCTTTCAATGGGCTATCTTCAATTGCGATAACTTCTGGCGCACGAACCGGCAAAGGTGTTGGAATAGAAGTTGCTGAAGGCTCAACGATTGTTTCAGATGTTTTATTTTGATTCGCCCAAAGAAAAGTTGTCCCCGCTAGCGCAAGCAAACTAATCACCACCCAAAAAACTTTTTTAGACATTTAGTACTCTGGCGATTAAATCTTGCAATGTAATTTCTGCTAAAGATGAAACGGTTAAATCCCCTTGTACATTCATTTTGGAAGTTAATCCGTTAGGCACTGCAACCACAAAAACCCCAGCCCGACGCGATGCTAAAACGCCGTTTGGAGAATCTTCAAAAACAATCGCCTCATGATTCTTAACCTCGAGTTGCTCTAACACCTTCAAATAAATATCTGGATGAGGCTTGGTCTTTCCTTTTTCAACATCATCTTGACAAATGATGAAATCAAACAAATCATAAATGCCGAGTCGTTTTGTGTGTGCATCTACCCATGAATGTGGAGAACTAGAGCCAATGGCTACTTTGAGTCCGCTAGATTTGGCTTCGTGAATCAAATCCATAACGCCGGGCAAAATGGAACTAGCATGGATGATTGCGTCAGATTCTGCCCGATAGCGCAAATTTGAGGAAACAGAATCAACTTTCCCCGAAGAAAGAAGCGCGAGATGTTCAGCCGCATTAAATGTCGAAATGCCATATCCGCCAACAGTTTTTTCCCATTCTTCAATCGGCAATTCAAATCCATGTTCTTTATAAATATTTTCCCAAACGGTTACTTCGGGTGTTTCGGTATCGAGAATCAAGCCATCAAAATCAAATATAAGTGCTTTTAACATTTATAAACTTCTCCAAAATTAACCACGAAGTGTCACAAAGGTACACAAAGTTTTTTCTTTGTGCCACTTCGTGACCCTTTGTGGTGAAAAATATTTTACGGAAACCGCCTGACAAATTCTGAAATGGCTTCCCAAATTTTTATATCTTTTGCATTGCTGTTGATTAAATCTAACACGCTGTGAATTGAAGAACGCATGGCGCGATATTCACGTTGTGCATCGGCATCTGAATTAAAAAAACGGGTATGGTCCATCCAACCGTAAATATTTAACGAAACCGAAATAAAATTTTTATTGCGCTTCAATGTAATCCGCGCTAAGTCTGGATGTTCTTCATCAAACAGAATCACGCCACCCTCATTAATCGCGCCGATTGTTTTTCCAAAATTAAACGCAGTCCAATTACTCATCCGTTTCCATTCTACTCATGCGCGAAGGTTGCACGCCAACATTATTCGGCACAACACGCGCAGGTTTACCTTCTTTTACCAAACGTGCTAAATGTTTCACCATCACCGCTTGGCGTTGTGATGCTTTCGCGCCTAAATCTTCTAAAGCGGGTTCAAGCCAGGTTTGATAGGAACGTACATTCAAATAAATTTTTCGATTGCGGCGATTCGGAAAATTTGCAAGCAACGAAATTATTTTTTCTTCCACATCATTTTCATCTGGATGAATCAACGGCGTCAGCACAATCCCATACATGCCCGAGGTCACATTGGCAAAACACTTCATATCTTCATGCACAAAACCATTCACACGATTCGGCGCAAGTTCAATCGGATGTAATAATTGCGGCACAATTTGATAATGCAGATTTTGCACCGCAGGCAAATTGATAGATTGCATACGCTTCCAACTTGACTTGGAAACTGCTTCTGTTTCCTCAATCTGACTCACATCCCACAGCCTTTGCCACGCATAGACGGAGAAGCCTGCTTTCCTTAACGACAGAAAGACCTGATTGGTTTCATCAATTTCTGCCAACACATGAATTGCCTTCCATTCACCTGCTTGCTTTGTAAGATGTTCAATGAGTTCAGGTAATTGTGGGTCATTCAATTTAGACGATGGTGCAAGATACAACAACTTTGCAAACGTCTCGCCACGTGTGTGAATGATTCCGCCTAATAAAGTTGAATCTCCGCCGTTTGAAATTGCCGCATATAAATGCCTCGCCGGATTAATATATGCCAGCAACCCCATCGCCCCGAGTGGATGTCCGCGCGTTAAGGCTCGCGCACTATCGAGCGTCAACACTTCATTTCGATAGCGTGCAATTGTAGCGAGGTCTAAAAAATCAAGAGGGCGGATTGTCATATTAATTATTTTGTAGGGGCAGTGTCTCCCTGCCCCTACGAAGCCAACGAAATAAAATACTGATGAAACCTTGTATCATCCGTCAATTCAGGATGAAACGAAGTCGCCAACCAATGACCTTCTTGCGCCGCAACAATGCGACCATCTTCTAATTTGGAAAGCACTTTCGCTTCTCCACTCACCGATTCAATAATCGGCGCGCGGATAAAAACAGCATGATATGGATGTTCCGTGCCGGTCGCTTTCATCAATTCATCAATTTCTAAATCAGTTTCAAACGAGTCTACCTGTCTTCCAAACGCATTACGTTGCACTTTGATATTCATTAATCCAAGCAAAGGTTGGTCACGACTGACATCTTTAGAAAGAAAAATCGCACCGGCACACGTTCCCCAAATCGCATGAGTTTTTCCAAATTCTTGTAACGGCTTCATCAAATCATACGCAACTGCTAATTTCCCAATTGTTGTAGATTCGCCACCGGGCATAATCAAACCATCTAAACCATCCAAATGTTTTGGCAAACGCACTTCAGCCGTATCCACGCCTATTTTTTTCAGCATGGAAATATGTTCCGCAAAATCGCCTTGTAAAGCAAGCACACCAATTTTCATGTTTAGCCTTTGGCTTTTAGCAATTAGCATTTGGCAATTAGTTTGTGCTAAACGCTAACTGCTAATCGCTACTCTACCAACCACGAACGGCAAGTTTTTCCGCTTCTGGCATATGAGCCGCATTGCGCCCAACCATA
>JAEURF010000359.1:445-1163 GCA_016789205.1 Anaerolineales bacterium | reverse complement strand
ATAAGGTAGTTCATAAATGATGATACTCTCTTTTCCGGTTTTAGAAGTCTCAACATTCACACGACCTCTAACGACCACACGACCACGACCTGTTTCAAATCCCTGGCGCACTCCTTCCATACCATAAATGATACCTCCTGTTGGAAAATCAGGGGCTTTAATATGCTTCATGATACCTTCAATGGTAATATCACGGTCGTCGATATAAGCACAAATTGCATCGACTGTTTCACTCAGGTTATGTGGCACCATATTGGTGGCCATACCCACAGCAATACCCGAGGCGCCATTGACAATTAGTTGTGGAATTCGGGTAGGCATGACCGTCGGTTCCTGCAAGGTATCGTCAAAGTTATTTTGAAAGTCGACTGTTTCCTTATCCAAATCATCCAGCATTGCTTCGGCAATGCGCTGCAATCTGACCTCTGTATAACGCATCGCAGCCGGACTATCTCCATCGACCGATCCGAAATTACCTTGTCCATCGATAAGCATATAGCGTAAACTCCAGGGCTGTGCCATACGAACCATGGTATCGTACACACTGCTATCTCCATGCGGATGGTATTTACCCAAGACTTCACCGACAATACGGGCAGACTTTTTATAGGGCTTATTGAATGTGTTTCCCAGTTCACTCATCCCGTACAATACACGACGATGCACCGGCTTAAGCCCATCCCGCACATCGGGCAGAGCCCGACCGACAATCACCGAC
>JAEURF010000359.1:0-435 GCA_016789205.1 Anaerolineales bacterium | reverse complement strand
AATAATCGATGTAGCAGGTTTTCATCTGTTCTTCAATATTTACCTGAATGATTCTATCGTAGGTATTTTCTCCATCTTGGAGGTCTGTTATTTCGTTGTCCATGTATAAAAAAAGAGGGTCAAATGTACAACATGTTGAAGGTTTATCCGAATCATTTTTTCACCGATGTGTATAAAGATTTTTTCCGCGAAAAGCCGTCAAAATTCTAATCATTGAAACCATTCTAATCGATTATACCTGCATAAAAAGTGCTTATATAAAAAAAAAGCGCATTAAATAGACATTATTTAAGAATCGGATTATTTTTACGCCATGAGAAAATTTGTTACTTCACTGGCAGCTATGCTGTCTCTTTCTTTTTTTGCCCAAGCTCAGATGGAACAATATGGCCCGTTTGTAGGAGGGCATGCATTTGTGTATAAATCTAATTTATT
>JAEURF010000358.1 GCA_016789205.1 Anaerolineales bacterium | reverse complement strand
TTACAAAATCGCGTTTTACAATTTTTAGCCGAAGTTGAAAACCGCTCGATGTTTTTTAGTTTGTGGTGGAAAGAGTTAGATGACGAAAACGCTAAACGTTTGATGGCAAATTCTGGCGATTATAAATATTACCTCGAAGCGATTCGTTTGTATAAACCGCACACCTTGAGCGAGCCAGAAGAAAAAATTATGAACATTAAGAACATCACTGGCTCAAATGCTTTGACTAATTTATACGATTCGATTACGAATCGTTATGTATTCAAGATGAAAGTCAACGGCAAAGAAAAAGAAATGACTGCGGCTGAGTTGTTCTCTTATCGTTACAGCACCGACCCGAAAGTGCGTGCTGAAAGTTATCAAGCACAATTCAAAGTCTATGCCGAAGATGGTCCTATCTTAGGGCAAATGTATCAAACCCGCGTACGTGACTGGCACAATGAAAATGTGAATCTGCGTAAGTTTAAGAGTCCGATTGCCGCGCGTAACTTAAGCAATGACGTCCCGGATGAAGCGGTAGAAGCGTTGTTAGACGTTGCGAAGAAAAATGTCGGCATCTTCCAAAGATATTTCAAGATGAAAGCCAAATATATCGGCATGAAGAAAATCCGCCGTTATGATATTTATGCGCCTGTTGCCGCTTCAAAAAAAACGTATAGTTGGGATGATGCGGTCAACATGGTGCTTGATGCATTTAAATCTTTTGACCCGAAAATTGAAGAATTAGCAAAACGTGTCTTTGACCAAAACCGTATTGATAGTGAAATTCGCAAAGGCAAACGCGGTGGCGCATTTTGTTGGTCTTATTTGCCAGAAGAAACGCCGTATGTTTTGGTGAATTATCAAGGTACTGGACGTGAAGTGGCGACATTAGCACATGAATTGGGTCATGCCATGCACTCGATGTTGGCATCACACCATAATACATTTACATTCCATTCATCATTACCATTGGCAGAGACTGCATCTACTTTTGCAGAAATGATTTTGATTGATAAATTGCTCGCCGAAGAAAAAGATGAATCGGTCCGCCGTGACATTCTCTTCAAACAAATTGATGATGCCTACGCAACCATTATGCGTCAATCTTATTTCGCTATCTTTGAAAAAGAAGCACATGATTTAGTGATGAAGAACGCTTCGGTTGATGATTTATGCAAAGCCTATCTTGA
>JAEURF010000357.1 GCA_016789205.1 Anaerolineales bacterium | reverse complement strand
CACCTAATTCAATTTCTACTGCGACTCCCGCCTTTATAGCGACTTCGACACCCACAGCGACTTCATCCCCTCAACCGGCATCTACAAGTACACCAACGCCTCTTGCCAGACGGGTCATCATTTTATCCATTGACGGGTTACGCCCAGACGCAATTCCGCTGGCACCCATGCCGACGTTAATGGCATTGATGCAAAACGCGGCATACAGTCTCTCAGCCCAAACCATTCGCCTCAGTGCCACCTTGCCTGCACATGCTTCTATGTTAACTGGAATGTGTTTAGATAAACACGGCGTAGATTGGAACGATTATCTTCCAGAAAAAGGGTTTGCTCTTGGCACAGATATATTTGACCTTGTTCATGCGGCTGGTTTACAAACGGCTATGTTTGTTGGTAAAGAAAAACTTCGTCAAATTACAGAACCAAATAGCACCGATATTTTTCAATTCATCAATGACCGTGACTTAATCGTGACAGAAAATTTAATTGCAAATTTTCCTGCTGATTTTCGTTTGTTATTTATTCACTTTGCCACAACAGATGATATGGGACATGTCTATGGTTGGTTATCAGGTGAGCAATTAAGTGTCATTTATCGTGCAGACCAAGCAATTGCAAACATCCTTACAGAATTAGATGCAAGAGAAATCAGGAACGAAACGCTTTTCATCATCACAGCTGACCATGGCGGGTTAGGCAATTCACACACATCAGGTTTCCCTGAAGATATGACGATTCCATGGATTGCATTTGGCTCAGGGGTGAAACCCAAGCAATTAACTTCGCAAGTGAATACAGTAGATACAGCCGCAACTGCCGCTTATGCACTTGGTTTATCTCTTCCGCAAGAATGGGATGGCGTGCCAGTCTATGAAGCGTTTGGGTTGCCAGTAGAAAAAGTATCAAACGGATGTGATTAAATTCTATTTCTGATAAAATACCCGACTGTGTCACAAAATTCAGCAGGGTTAGACGACTGCTTGCAAAATCCAAATCACAGGAAAAGATATGAATATCGTTATCCCAAAAGAGAATTCTGCTGTCGAACTACGCGTGCCGATGTTGCCCAGCGTAGTGGAGAAATTAGTTAAAAAAGGCGCAAAGGTTTTTGTTGAAACTGGCTTGGGAGCCACCTTGGGCATCCCAGATGCGGACTATAAACAAGCCGGTGCCGTCATTGAAAAGAACCGCAAAAAACTTTTCGCCGCTGGCGATGTTGTCTTGCGAATCCGCAAGCCC
>JAEURF010000356.1 GCA_016789205.1 Anaerolineales bacterium | reverse complement strand
AACTTTAGCAGGGTCATCGCCAAGCAACGTTCTATCATCGCGCGTAAACGTTACAGATGCAATCACTGGCAAATTACAAACTTCTTTAGCAGCTTTGATGGCTTCTTGCACTTCATACAAATCACTAAATGTTTCGATGATAATTAAATCAGCGCCTGCTTCTGCTAAGGCTTTGATTTGCTCCGCAAACGCTTCTCTCGCTTCCTCCAACTTGACTCTGCCATACGGCGCGATTCTCACCCCCAACGGACCGACGTCACCTGCAATCAATACCTCTTTAAAAGATGCGGCAACCACACGCTTTGCAAGTTCCACGCCCGCGCGATTAATTTCTACTAAATCATCTTGCAAGCCATGTTTGCTTAACTTAAAACGATTGGCGCTAAATGTATTGGTGATAATTAATTCTGCACCCGCCTCAATATAAGCACGATGAACTTCCGCCACAGCCGCAGGGTTGGTAAGGTTTAACTCATCAAACGATTTGTCAAAGCCGACACCGCGCGCATGGAGCATTGTTCCCATGGCACCATCCGCTATTAAAGTTTTTTTAGATAAAGTTTCAATTAGATTCATGTTTTCTCTTTTCAATTTCGCTCTTTGCGTCATAATCGGCGCAAAAATATTTACGGTTTTTTAATTACAGTCAATATAGCATTACCACGTTTTATTTCATATACAACTTCCGCATCCAAATAAGATTGTTTATCTAAACCATAACGTGTGGTCGCGATTACATATTCATAATTTTCAGCGCGCTCCACTTCATGCCATGAAAAAATTTTTAAGTCTTCTCTGGCAAATGCCGCGAACAAATGCGCAGGTCCTTCTACCCAAATGTTTGCATTCGGCGAAGCCACACCATTCACATACTCAGCCGCCTCGCGATATGAAGTAATCCAATAATCATTTTCAAAACGCGTGGCTGTATTCCCGGCAAAACGATTGTAATAAGCATATTCATAAGGATGTAAATTAATAATCCCAAATACACTTGGTATTAAACATAAAATTATTAACGCAACTTGCCATTTCACATTTTTGATTTTTTCAAATGCCACACCCGCTAGTAAAAAGATTGGCGGAATGATAAACAAGATTTGTCTAAAATTATCGTACAGCGCGACTCTAAAGAAGATAAATGCAAGCAAGGGGATGAGAAACCAGAAAACAAATAATTCGATGAGCTCACGCTTCTTTTCTACGGTTCGGCTTGCCAGCCAAACACCAACAATGGTCAACACCCAAACAGGCTCAGTCAGTTGAATAAAGAGTAGCACAGGTAAGTAAGCATAAGGTAAATTTTTAGAACCATACGGAACACCATTGAACAAAGTTGAGCCGCCCCATGGATACAGTGACATTTCTCTAAAACTTTCAACAAAACGCTCGACAGGATTCATCCACAAGTAGGG
>JAEURF010000355.1 GCA_016789205.1 Anaerolineales bacterium | reverse complement strand
TGTAAATATTGCGATAACAGGTTTTGGTGCACCTAATTCTTGACCTCGTTTGCCCGGGGAACATCCACCGATTTCTAAACGGAATTCTCCAGGTTCAAGAGCCAATTTGCCATCATCATTGATGAAAGACATCATTTCTGGAGTGATAGAAAATTTTACAACGCGACTTTGACCTGCTTTGAGTTCGACTCTTTCAAATCCAACGAGATGATGTAAGGGAACAATGGTTGAGGCTTGGATATCGCTGAGGTAAAACTGAACAACTTCGGCTGAGTCTGAAGCGCCGCTATTTTTTAGAGTCAGGCTGAGGTTAAGTGAATCGCCGAGAGCAATTTTGTTTTTATCCAATTTCAAATCAGAATATTCAAAACTGCTATAACTTAATCCGAATCCAAATGGATACAAGGGTTCTTGAGTCATGTAACGATAGGTGCGACCGTTCATGCTGTAATCATCAAATGCAGGAAGTTGATCAAGAGATTTTGGAAATGTAATTGGAAGTTTTCCGCTTGGTGAAACATCGCCAAACAAAACATCAGCAATGGCTTTGCCGCCTTCCATGCCGGGATACCAAACGAAAAGAATTGCATCCACCATATCTTCCACTTCGCCTAAGGCAATGGGGCTTCCACCAGTGAGCACTAAAACAATTTTGACTCCGTGAATAGAAAGTTCTTTGATGTAATCAATTTGACTTTGTGGTAATGAAATACTTTGTCTATCTCCATTGTCTGGTGAAAGAATTGATTCGCCTTCTTCACCTTCAAGGAAAGAGTTGATACCTGCACACACAATCGCAAAGTCTGCACTTTGTGCCATTTGAGGTGCCCAGGTATGTTGTATTTCGCGCGGATGTTTTATATTTGCACCGGCTGTATATTCCATACCCATGCCTTCTGGAATGCGACCAGTTAAACCTTCAAGAATCGTAATCATTTTTTCATTGAAACCATAATAATTTCCGAGCAACACTTCCATGCTGGCGGCGGTTGGTCCAGTGACATAAATCTTTTTTGTTGAAGGTTTGATAGGAAGAATATTGTCTTTATTTTTTAACAATACAACCGATTGCGTTGCTGTTTGATAGGCTAATTCACGATGTTCTTTGCTTGCAACAACATCTGTTGAAATAGATGCAAACGGAACATCTTCTTGTGGGTCGAACATGCCAAGTTTAAATCTTGTCATCAATGTTCGTTCAAGTGAACGGTCTACATCTGCTTCGGTGATTAATCCACGATTGATGGCTTCAGGGATTTCATTGAAGACATGGTCACAGCCCAAGTCACATCCGCGTTGTAAAGCCAATGCCGCTGATTCAGCCGCATCTTTCGTGACTTTGTGATTGAGATGAAAATCTGACAGTGCCATACAATCTGACACAACATGACCTTCAAAGCCCCATTCGCCACGCAGAATATCATCTAACAATAATTTACTTGCACAACACACTTC
>JAEURF010000354.1 GCA_016789205.1 Anaerolineales bacterium | reverse complement strand
GCAAATCGTTATCTCGTCAAACTTTTTCCTTTCAACAATTTTGCACTTTCAAATTTTATTGTTGCGCGCCCAATGCCCACACCTGCAAAAGAACCAAGCGTTTCGGTAGTTGTTGCGGCACGCAATGAAGCGGGCAATATCAAAAATATTTTTGAACGCCTGCCAAAGATGGGAAGTAAAACCGAATTGATTTTTGTCGAAGGGCATTCAAAAGATAATACCTATCAAACCATTTTGGATGAAATTCCGCTTCACCCCTCTACGCCTAGCTTGGTCTTTCAACAGCCCGGCATTGGCAAAGCCGACGCGATTCGACTCGGCTTCGAGAAAGCCTCTGGCGATATACTCATGATTCTAGACGCAGACTTAACCGTCCCACCTGAAGATTTACCCCGTTTTTACGAAGCGATTGCATCTGGCACAGGTGAATTTATCAACGGAGTTCGTCTCGTTTACCCAATGGAAAAAGAAGCCATGCAAACTTTGAATTTCATTGGCAACAAATTATTCAGCATGGCATTTTCTTGGATGCTAGGTCAGCCCATTAAAGATACATTATGCGGTACAAAAGTGATGTGGCGAAAAGATTACGAACAAATCGCCGCCAACCGTTCATACTTTGGAGACTTCGACCCCTTTGGTGATTTTGATTTAATCTTCGGCGCGGCAAAAATAAATAGAAAAATTGTAGATTTACCAATTCGGTATCGTGAGCGCGTCTACGGCACAACCAATATCTCCCGCTGGAAACATGGCTTACTGCTCTTGCGCATGGTCACATTCGCGGCAAGAAGAATCAAATTTGTATAGGGAAATTTCATGTCTGTAAAACTTAAATTATTACCAATCAATCAATATAAAGGGGTTAATGACCGCGATCCAATTAGATATTACTATTGGCCCATTTTTGGGAAAATGTATCGCAAGCGTGTGGAATTGGCTTTAGGCGAGTGCTCCGGCGGCGAACGTGTTTTGGAAGTTGGGTTTGGAACCGGGCTTGCCTTTCCTAATCTACACGATAACTATAAAGAGATTCATGGCTTAGATTTAACCGCTGATATTGATGCAGTGAAATCTGTTTTTTCACCGATGGGAATACCACTGTTTCTAAAAAACGGTGATGTGTTAAATATGCCCTATGAAGATAATTATTTTGATACTGTTTTATTAATCAGTATCCTCGAACACTTAAAGCCAAAGGAATTGGAGCAGGTATGCGCAGAAGTGAGGCGGGTGTTGAAGCCAGGCGGTCAGATGGTTTATGGAACACCCGTCGAAAAACCGTTTATGGTCTTTATGTTCAAAATGTTGGGGCATAATATCCGCGATGAACATTTTTCGACAGAAAAAGAAATTGCCACCGCGGCGCATAAATCTTTTTCAAAAGGCAAAGTGATTGAAATGAAAAGTACGCCACCCATTGCTGGCGCAGTTTATACAGTTGGGAATTTTATAAAATA
>JAEURF010000353.1 GCA_016789205.1 Anaerolineales bacterium | reverse complement strand
AAGTAGAACATAAAGCTTTTGTTTCATACGGTTCTCCTCCGAATTGAAAAGATTTTCATTTTGCCGCGCAAAATGTTTTGCGATTATACCTTAATGTAAATGTACTGGAAAACCAATTCTGTTTAACCCTACCGTAGTAGGGTCTTTTGACCAAATTCCGGCTAGCCTTTCTCCACACTTTTTACATGTACCTTCCCCCGTAATTTGATAATCCAACACCACATATCCGCGCCTCTTCACTACGGGAAAACTGCATCGCGGGCATTGAGTATTTTCATACTCCCCAACCTGACCCGGCAAATTGCCGGCATACACATAATGCAATCCTGCCTCACGCCCAATCTCCGCCGCACTGATTAATGTCTTCGCAGTTGTATTATCAGGCTCAGTCATTTTATAATCTTTATGAAACGCCGTCACATGCCATGGAATATCTTTTGAAATACCTGCTAAAAACTTTGCCGCATCCCATAATTCCTCATTTGAATCATTGAAACCGGGAATCGTTAAGGTCACAACTTCCACCCATAGACCTTTATCATACGCGCGTTTGATGCCATCCAACGTATGCTGTAACACGCCACCAAGTTTTCTATAATTTTTATCACTCATACATTTCAAATCAACTTTATAAGCTGAAAGATATGGAGAAATATACTCCATCACTTCATCGGTATTATTGCCATTGGATACATACGCACACATCAAACCGTTTTGTTTAGCGACTTTGAAAATTTCAACTGCCCACTCACTCGTAATCAAAGGTTCATTATAAGAAGAGACCATCACCGAAGCATTCGTTTGCTTTGCATAATCCACCATCATTTGCGGATTCATCTCACGAATCAACTGCGCCGACACATCCGAAGCCGGGTCGCGCATCGCTTGTGACGTTAACCAATTTTGACAATATCCACAATGATAATCACAGCCCAACATGCCAAATGTTAAAGCATTCGTGCCCGGATAAACATGTGAAAAAGGTTTCTTTTCAATTGGATCACTTTGTAATGCCGCCACATATCCATGCGGCACAAATAATTTTCCACCTTTATTAAATCTTACCTGACAAATCCCACGCTTGCCTTCTCTAATTAAACAACGATGTCCACAAGCGAAACAACGCAAGGCGTTATCTTCGAGTTTTTCATACAACTCGCCTTCGATTGTCAAACTGTCTAATCGTTTTTCCAGCGAACTCATTATAATCAGCCTATGTTAACTATCGTCATTCAAGCCGGCGGACAATCTTCACGCATGGGCGAAGATAAAGCCCTAAAACCATTTCTTGGCAAACCGTTGATTCAACGTGTGATTGAAAGACTCACACCAATTGCCGATGAATTGATTGTAACGACGAATCGCCCAGATGAATATAGATTCCTTAATCATCGCCTCGTCTCTGACCTGATACCTGAGCGTGGCGCGTTAGGCGGACTCTACACCGCAATATCTTCTGCGACTCATCC
>JAEURF010000352.1 GCA_016789205.1 Anaerolineales bacterium | reverse complement strand
TATGTGGCTCGCCAATTAAAAAATACATTGGCTTGGGATATTATCCGCGCCAGACATCGTCAAGGCGCAATTTTAGCATTTGCATCTGCCGCGACAATTTCTTTAGGCAAATGGGTCTTACCTGTATATGAAATTTACAAAGTCGGTGAAGATGTGCATGTTAAAGACGGTTTAGATTTTTTTGCAGATTTTGGTTTACATATTTCATTTATCCCACACTGGAACAATGCCGAAGGCGGCGCGGATTTAGATACCAGTCGTTGCTTTATGGGCATGGAACGCTTTGAACAATGGCGAAAATTAACTCCCGAAGAGAATATTATTGTTGGGCTAGATGAACATTCAGGAGTCATTATTGACTTTGAAAATAAAAAATGTGATGTGCATGGAGTTAGTTCGGTCAGTGTGTTGAAAGGCAACGAAACTAAAATTTACCCTGCCGATTCAAGTTTTGCATTATCAATTCTCGGCGATATACAAATTCCAAACCCAATAGAAAGTGGAATTTCTAAAGAAATTTGGCAAATGACTTTGGATGTACAAAAAAATTCAGAGGATAAACCTTCCGATGAAGTTTTGAATCTACTTGACCAACGCAAAGACGCTCGCACCAAAAAAGATTTTGCCGAATCCGATAGATTGCGGGATGAAATTGCAAAATTAGGTTGGACTGTAAAAGATACAAAAGAAGGACAAGTATTAATTAAACCTTGACCCTAGACCTTGAGCGATTTTAAAACCGTCAACGGTCTATGGTCTGCCGTCCGAATAATGAGTTAAAATACACGCATGAAATTCAAGGAGCTTCTATGCGTGTCGTAGACATTATTATCAAAAAGCGCGATGGGGAACATCTCAGTAAAGAAGAAATAGAATTTTTTATTCATGGTTTTACAAACGGCGAGATTCCAGATTATCAAGCCTCAGCCTTTGCAATGGCTGTCATGATTAATGGTATGACTCCGCATGAAACAACAGACCTGACTCTCGCGATGGCAAATTCTGGTCAGGTCTTAGACCTTTCCAAAATTGTAGATATTGCCGTAGATAAACATTCTTCTGGTGGTGTGGGTGATAAAACCAGTATTGCTGTGATGCCGATGGTCGCCGCGTGCGGATTATCCGTCGGGAAAATGTCAGGTCGTGGGCTTGGTTTCAGCGGTGGCACATTAGATAAATTAGAATCCATCAAAGGCTATCGCGTAGATTTATCTACCGATGAATTCAAAAAACAATTAAAAGAAAAGGGGATTGTGCTAACAGGACAATCATTAGATTTAGCCCCAGCAGATGGCAAACTATACGCGCTTCGTGACGTGACCGGAACTGTTCCTTCACTTCCACTGATTGCTTCCTCCATCATGTCTAAGAAAATTGCGGCAGGCGCTCAAGCCATTGTTTTGGATGTAAAAACGGGTTTGGGCGCATTCATGGAAACATTAGAAGAAGCACGGGAACTGGCTAAACTCATGGTAGATATTGGTCATTTGGCTGGCAGAAAAACAGT
>JAEURF010000351.1 GCA_016789205.1 Anaerolineales bacterium | reverse complement strand
TGTAAATATTGCGATAACAGGTTTTGGTGCACCTAATTCTTGACCTCGTTTGCCGGGGGAACATCCACCGATTTCTATACGGAATTCTCCAGGTTCAAGAGCCAATTTGCCATCATCATTAATGAAGGACATCATTTCTGGCGTGAGTGTGAATTTGATAGTGCGGCTTTCACCTGCTTTGAGTTCGACTCTTTCAAATCCAACGAGATGATGTAAGGGGACAATGGTTGAGGCTTGCAAGTCGCTGAGGTAATACTGAACAACTTCGGCTGAGTCTGAGGCGCCGCTGTTTTTTAGAGTCAGGCTGAGGTTAAGTGAATCGCCTAAAGCGATTTTATTTTTATCCAATTTCAAATCGGAATATTCAAAATTGCTATAACTTAATCCAAACCCAAATGGGTATAAGGGTTCTTGAGTCATGTAACGATAGGTGCGACCGTTCATGCTGTAATCATCGAAAGCGGGAAGTTGCTCTAATGATTTTGGAAATGTAATTGGAAGTTTGCCGCTGGGTGAAACATCGCCAAACAAAACATCAGCAATGGCTTTGCCGCCTTCCATGCCCGGATACCAAACGAAAAGAATTGCATCTACCATATCTTCCACTTCGCCTAAGGCGATGGGGCTTCCACCAGTTAGCACCAAAACAATTTTGACTCCGTGAATAGAAAGTTCTTTAATGTAATCAATTTGACTTTGTGGTAATGAAATACTTTGTCTATCTCCATTGTCTGGGGAAAGAATTGATTCGCCTTCTTCACCTTCAAGGAAAGAGTTGATGCCTGCACACACAATCGCAAAGTCTGCGCTTTGCGCCATTTGAGGTGCCCAGGTATGTTGTATTTCGCGCGGATGTTTGATGTTTGCACCGGCAGTATATTCCATGCCCATGCCTTCTGGAATGCGACCAGTTAAACCTTCAAGAATCGTAATCATTTTTTCATTGAAGCCATAATAATTGCCGAGCAGAACTTCCATACTAGCGGCTGTTGGTCCAGTCACATAAATCTTTTTTGTAGAAGGTTTGATGGGAAGAATATTGTCTTTATTTTTTAATAACACAACTGATTGTGTTGCTGTTTGATATGCCAATGCACGATGTTCTTTAGAAGATACAACATCGGTTGAAATAGATGCAAAGGGAACATCTTCTTGTGGGTCGAACATACCGAGTTTGAAGCGTGTTCCCAATGTTCTTTCAAGTGAACGGTCAACATCTGCTTCGGTGATTAATCCACGATTGATGGCTTCAGGAATTTCGTTGAAGACGTGGTCACAGCCTAAGTCACAGCCGCGTTGTAAAGCCAGTGCCGCTGATTCCGCCGCATCTTTCGTGACTTTGTGATTGAGATGAAAATCTGATAACGCCATACAATCCGACACAACATGACCTTCAAAGCCCCATTCGCCACGCAGAATATCATCTAACAATAATTTACTTGCACAACACACTTCATCTAAAGTTTTGTTATATGCACCCATCACTGATTCTACTTTTGCTTCGGTCACTAATTTTTTGAAAGCAGGTAAATAAGTGTCATACAATTCACGTTTTGTAACAATCGCGTTAAAAGTATGTCTATCTTTTTCAGGTCCAGAATGAACGGCAAAATGTTTTGCACATG
>JAEURF010000350.1 GCA_016789205.1 Anaerolineales bacterium | reverse complement strand
CAACGATGATGAATCCAAAATCATAAATTACGAAGGCGACCCAACATTTTTTCTTCAAGAAGAAATGAATAAATTTAATTTCAAAGCACAAGCAGGTGTGCCGCGTTTCATTGGTGGGTTGGTGGGCTATCTCGGGTATGAGTCTGTTCGCTATTTTGAACCAACTCTCAGGTCAAAGATGAAGCGTGGAAATTTACCCGATGGAATTTATTTATTGGCAGATACAGTCATCGCGTTTGATCATGCACGCCGTAGTTTATCTTTAATTGCAAATGCATTAGATGGTGATGTTGATTCTGCAAATCGTAAACTCGATGAAATTGAATCGCTCATTCAACAATCTATTCCGCCCGCACAGCAGCGTGATATAAAAAATTCAAAAACAAAATTAAACATGACGCAAGGAAAATTTGAAGACATGGTGCGTGATGCCAAAGAACATATTGGCGCGGGTGATATTTTTCAAGTGGTGCTTTCGCAACGCTTCACACGTGAAAGCAATGTTGAACCCTTTGATGTCTATCGTGCCGTGCGACGTTTGAATCCATCGCCTTACATGTTCTTTTTTGATTTTGGACTCGTGGATAATGAACCGCTTTTTATTGTGGGTTCATCGCCAGAAATGTTTGTGCGTTTGGAGGGAAGAACCGCTTCACTCCGCCCGATAGCTGGGACTCGTCCACGAGGAGCAGATGCAAACGCCGATGCATCGTTGGCGCAAGAATTATTAGCTGACCCAAAAGAACGTGCCGAACATGTCATGTTAGTTGATTTGGGTCGCAATGATTTGGGTCGCGTGTGTGAATATGGAACAGTTAAAGTTTCAGATTTTTTCACTGTTGAAAAATATTCACATGTGATGCACCTCGTTTCACACGTGGAAGGAAAATTGAAACCTGAATTAACCGCATTTGATTTAGTCCGCGCAGCATTTCCTGCGGGCACTGTCAGTGGCGCGCCAAAAGTCCGCGCATTGGAAATTATCTCTAATTTAGAACCCGATGCACGAAATATTTATGCGGGCACAATTGGTTATTTTGGCTTTGACGGTAATATGGATACATGCTTGGCACTTCGTACGATGATTGCTCGCGGAAATTCTTTTCATGTGCAAGCAGGTGCTGGCATTGTCGCAGATTCAGACCCAACCACTGAATTTCAAGAGACAGTTAATAAAGCAAGTGCAATGTTACGTGCAATTGATATGGCTGAGACAAATAGTTGACGGTTGATAGTAGTTAGTTGATAGCGCTGCTACAAACTACCAACCATCAACCACAAACTGAATTAAGAAAGGAAATAACTATGACAAACTCAAAACCTCGTTTACTCACTGGTGATAGACCAACAGGCAGATTGCATCTTGGTCATTATGTTGGTTCACTTGCCAATCGTGTACGTTTGCAGAATCAATATGAATCTTTTTTCATCATTGCAGATTTGCATACACTGACAACAAAGCCTGAACCAAACTTTATAAAAGAAATACCAACTTTTATTAAAGAAACCGTTTTAGATTATCTCGCCGTTGGCATTGACCCCAATGTCAGCACGATTTTTGTGCAATCGGCAATTCCAGAAACCTATCAATTGAATCTGTTATTTGAAATGCTAGTGACCGTTCCGCG
>JAEURF010000034.1 GCA_016789205.1 Anaerolineales bacterium | reverse complement strand
CAAACGAACCCAATCATCTGTATCTACTCGCCAGCGGCGTAAACCAAAGCCTGCTTCGGTAAAAATGAGCCTAGAACCATCAGGTGACCAATCAAAACCACCATATGGAAATATAAAATCAGGAGATGTTTCAAGTTTTGGATTCCCACTTTCAGGATTCCAAATCACTAAGCCTTGGTCAGAAGTAGAAAAAGCAATTCGTTGGCTATCAGGATTCCATTTCAATTGATTCGATTCGGAATATAAATAAGTTGCCACATCATTTTGATAGGCATATAAAACTTGCCATGAAGTTGTATCTAAAATCATCAAGTAGATAAAACCATAATCATATGATTGAGCGTTTTTTTGAAGAACTGCTAACTTGGTTCCATCAGGCGAAAAAGAAACATTCTCAACACCATTTGCAACAGGGAATATATGAATCGATTCCAATGAAATTAAGTCATATACACTAACCCCTTTCGATGTTGCAATTGCAATTTTTGTTTTATCAGAATTTATACTAAAAGAGTTAATTGTGCCATTTACTTCTACTAATTTTTCAGGTAATGTAGGTGGGGCATCCTTGGGGAATGGATAATCTTCATAAGATGTTGAAAACTTTGCATGCGGCACAAATGACGATGAAAAATAAACAATACCAACAGATAAAAGAACTAACACCAATAAAATTATTGTTGGCTTACTGAGTAATTTAGGTTTCATTGGATGTCTCCTTTGCGTGCTCATCTTACAACACCAAAATTAAATTCATCCAACGACTAATTAACGATTTCCCTACTTCAAGATTAGAATTTTTTTATTTTATTTCGGTAATGATTGTATTCTTCGCGCCAGCTTTGATTAAAGACTCCGCCACTTGATTTGCTTCGGCTTGATTCACCAGCGCAATCATATTCCCGCCT
This sequence comes from Anaerolineales bacterium, assembly GCA_016789205.1. GTDB lineage: Bacteria > Chloroflexota > Anaerolineae > Anaerolineales > Villigracilaceae > Villigracilis. The sequence goes on along the minus strand of JAEURF010000034.1, from coordinate 9,607 downwards.
CTGCCGCCGCCGCTGAGTTTGGCTCCGAGTGCGCCAGCATCAAGTGCGGATAAAACTAATTTATCTAATTCAGGGGAAGAGACTGTCAATTGTTGTAACAGGCTGTGATTATGGTCCATCAACTCACCAAGCAATTCTGGTTTGCCACTTTCAATTGAACGGCGAGCGATTAAAGAGATTTGTGCAATTTCGTTAAAAATATTTTCAAACTTATTATTATCTTTCAGCCATAGTCTTCTCACATCGCCCACTGATTCTTTTGTAGGTGCAGGAATGCCTGTATCAGCAATCACTATTGTAAAAGGTTTGCCAACTGTAAATGTTTCTATGGGTTGACCTTTTATAAAATAAACAGGTTTATTGAAAGTAATGACTGTATTGTCAATGCCCGAGGGCGTACCGTGATAGAGTTTTTCGATTTCATAAACCATTTCGTTAATTTGGTTATCTTTTAATTGAAGAGAGAAGAAAGAAGAAAGCGCACGAATCAATGCAACGGAAACGGCGGCGCCGGAGCCAAGTCCACTAGCGACGGGAATGGTTGAAGAAATATTGATTTGTATGTTTGGTGGAGAAGAAATGTTGAAGCGTTGAAAAATGTTGAGGATGACCGAACCAATTGCATGGTCAGATGGAAGCGTGGAAAGTTCGGCATGTAAGTCAATGATGGGGGCATGAATCCAAACGCCAGCAGAATCTGAATCTAAAACTTCTACATCCACTTGTACTTGATTAACAGGAACAGCAAGCGCAGGTCTGTTGTAAACAACTGCGTGTTCACCAAATAAAATTATTTTGCCGGGCGCGGATGATTTCACGATAAATAAAAAACGGCGAGAACTGCCAAGCCCCAGAGAATCATTGAGAATTGAAATGGACGGTCTAATAACAAAATTTCTTCAGGTGTGCCGCCAGCATGTTTCACTTGAATTAAGTATAGATAACGAAAGATGGAATACACTACAAATGGAATAGTGAGCATCATGCTATGATTTTCTGGCAAGTTCGGCGCGGAAAATGTGTAAAGTGAATATGCGACTATCGTTGTACCTGAAACAATCATGATGTATTGGTCAAGCAATGGCAATGTGTAGCCATCTAAAACTTTTCTGTGTGAGCCTGCACCATGTGCCAGCAATGCAAGTTCGGCGCGACGTTTGCCAAAACCAAGAAACAATGAAAGCAAGGTCATCAGCACATATAACCAAGGAGAGAAGCGTTCTACTTGAATTAATGTCACGCCTGCATGAACGCGCAAGACAAATCCTGCGGCGATAATGAGTACATCAAGAATGGGAATATGTTTGAGCCATAGTGAATAGGCTACATTCAAAATAAAATAACCAAGAACGACAGCCATAAATTCTAAATCTAGAAAATATGAAGCAATACTCACGCCGATGACAAGAACTATTAATGTAACCCATGCAATATTAATCGGCAATTTGCCAGAAGGGATTGGGCGCTTTTTCTTTTCAGGATGTTTACGGTCTGCTTCTACATCTACAATATCGTTAAGAATATAAACACAAGAGGAAATTAAACAAAATAAAATCACACCTGCTAGCGTTCGGGAAAATGATTCGACAACAAATAATTGTTTATCGAAAATCAATGCGGCGAAGATGAAAATATTCTTCGTCCACTGGCGCGGGCGCATGGTTTTGATTAAGGCTGAAAACATGTAAGTATTTTACCTGATACAATATTTTTATGCCGAAAGTTCGTTTGGATGTTTTGTTGGTTGAAAAAGGTTTAGCAGATTCGCGTGCGAAAGCCCAAGCCTTGATTATGGCAGGACAAGTGCGCGTCGCGGGTCAGGTCGCGCTCAAACCTGCTGTTGCAATTCAAGCGGATGCTACTGTTACAGTGGATTCTGGTCCGCGTTACGTTTCACGCGGCGGGGAGAAATTAGCAGGCGCGTTAAATACTTTTGAGATTGATGTCAAAGATTTCGTCTGTGTAGATGTCGGTTCATCTACTGGTGGATTCACAGATTGTTTGCTTCAACATGGTGCAAAAAAAGTTTACGCCATTGATGTGGGCAATGGCATTTTGCATTGGAAGTTAAGGACTGATTCGCGGGTCGTCGTTATGGAAGAGACAAACGCACGCTTTGTAGAATCTATTCCAGAAAAAATAGATTTTGTAACGGTAGACGCTTCGTTTATTTCTCTCAAGACTTTATTACCTGTCATTAAGAAGTGGGAAGTCGAAAGTGGAATTGTTGCACTCATCAAACCCCAATTTGAGGCGGGGAGAAGAGACGTTTCAAAAGGCGATGGTGTGATTCGGAATCCTGAAATCCATAAACAAGTTTTAGTAGATGTATTGAATTTTGCAAAACAAGAAGGCTTTGGTTTACGTGGACTGGTAAAATCATCTTTGATAGGACCAAAAGGGAATGTTGAATTCTTGCTTTGGCTGGATTTGAAGTCAAACAATGCAAATGTAGAAGATTTAGTTGATGTTGTAATGAAACAGGAGATTGCTTCGGACGAAAAAGCATCGCCCGCGCAATGAGATAACATGAACTGCCCAAAATGCAATACCCAACTGGTTAAGAAATTTTATAAAAGTATGATGGAAGTTGAGTCATGCCCACATTGCCGCGGTATGTGGTTAGATTTTGACGAGTTAGATAAACTTGAAGATGTCGTTTTCAACCAAGATACCCAAAAAGGGTCACTGGTTCATTATCAAACTAAGACGAATTACCCTTGTCCGCATTGCAGTGCAAAATTAGATGAATTTCAATATCGTTTATATGATTTGAAGTTAGATGCCTGTATTGAAAATCATCATGGCTTTTGGCTGGATGCCGGTGAAGATGAACGTGTACTAGAAATTATGAATCGCCGTTCAGATGAAATAAAGAGAAAAGTTGACGCAGAAACCGAGTGGAAGCAACTCCTCAAAAATATGCACTCTTTTATTGATAAATAGAGTTCTGGCAAAAGAGCGCTAGGAGAGCGCTCACTAGACAATAAAATATTATTTTATCGTGTAGAAGGCGTTCTCTAACGCCAATACTATATAAAATTTTGACTTATGCAAGAGGTCTAACAATGAAATGAGATTAAGAAGCATTTTTTCTTGTACGGTCTAAAATTTCATTAATCGTCATGTTTTCATGTTTTTGGTCAGCGGGGTGATAATGGACATGGACACGCCGCACGTTTGGAATAGAGCTTATTACTGTTTCTTCTACATGGCTGGCAATCGCATCACCCGCACTAACTGTCAAATTACCGTCAATGCCAATGGTTAAGTTGACTACGATGTGTGGTCCGAAGCGATGCGCATGTAATTCCTCCACTTGTTTTACGCCTGAGACATCTTTCAATAATTTGATAATGCGTTCTGCCAAATCACGGCTGGGAATGACAGCCATTAAATCTGTAGAAGATTCTCGTAAAACAAAAATACCGGTTCTTAAAATTAATAAAGCTACAAAAGCACCTGCCAGTGGGTCTACCCAGGGCAAACCACGCTGACCAAGAAAAATACCAATCGTCGCCGCAGAGGCGGAGAATAAATCATTGCGATGGTCATACGCCAACGCTTGCACCACTGGATTTTGCGTCTCTGTGCCAAGTTTGCGAATGTAAATGCTAAGGAAAATTTTTATTAAAACAGTTGCAAACGCAATCCAAAGCGCAAGCGGATGCGCACCTTGTGAAGTGACATTGCTATTAATAAAATTCCAAACTTTATCAAGCGAATCCCAAAAAACGGCAACGGCTGTAGCAACAATAAAAGAGCCTATCACTACAGAACCAACACTTTCAAATTGTCTGTGCCCGTATGGATGGTCATGGTCAGCAGGTTGATTTGCCATCCGTACCAAAACACTGGCGGCAATGTAATAAGCCACATCTGATGTTGAATTAATCCCTTCAGCTAACAAGGCGGGACTATGCCCTAAAATTCCAAATGTAGTTTTTACAATGGCTAAAAAAATATTAATGCCCAATCCAAGATCAATGGCGAGCAGGCTTTTACGGTCACGTTCATGTGTCATGTTTTGATTGTATTGTATTTTTTATAAAAGATAAAAAATCTCCCTAACTTTCGGGAGATTTTTATTAATATGTTGGCTTATTTATCTTCAAGTTTAGATTGAAATATTTTTTCAATCAATGCTGTAATCGGATAAAAAGCCCAATCTACAAAGTCATTTAAGATGCCCATTCCTTTTGAAAACCACGTCAAAATAAATTTCGTTTTTTGTAATATCCGGCTATGGGCATATGCTAAACACGCTACAATAATAAAAATAGAAATACTAAAACGTAACCAATCCGAAATTTCTATTTTCCAAATTTCTTCTAAAATCAATTGAATTCCAATATTGAGGATAAGGATATAAGCCGCTTCTTTCAAAATAGGCTCACGTTCAACTGCATAACTAAATACCCCAGCCGCAAAGCGCATGGTTAGAATACCAATGGCTACACCGAGTAAGACAACCCAGAGTTCATCTGAAATTGCAACTGCCGCAACAACATTATCAATACTAAAGACCAAATCCATTAATTCAACGGTTAAGACCACATGCCAAAATGATAAAGCTCGAACTGCATTTTGCCTTTCTTTTTCTGTTTCTGCATCTGGTGTCGAATCACCTAACTCATTAAAAGCTAGACGAATTAAGTAAACTGCACCGACAATCCTTATCCACAAATTATCAATCAAAAAACTTGCCAACAACAACATTAATCCACGCCCGAAATAGGCTCCTAGCAAACCCACTTTTAAAGCAGCAGAACGTTGATATCCTAGCAGAGGATGCATCCATTCACCCAATTTTTGTAAAGATGGGGGCCAAGGGATTTTTTTGTCAGCTGGTAAAGGGGCTACCATTGCGCCTAGCACAGCGGCATTATCAATCGAAAGAATTCCTTCTAAAAAGACAAGTTGTATCACAATTACAAAAATAGAATAATCCATTCATGAAACCTTTTAAGTTATTTTTTTTATCTTCGTAAAAAGAACTTCGTAATTTCTTCCGCAATTGCTGGTATCAAAGCCAGTATAGTCACCAAGCCCCATTCTTGTAAACTGAGAAAATGCGTATTGAAGATTGGTTGTAAAAACGGAACAGAACAAACCAAGAATAGTAAAACCAAAGAAAGTCCGACGGCGTATTGCATCGTTCGATTGGAGAAAATGCCGACCCTTAAGATTGAGGCGCGTTCTGAACGAACTGTATAAGCACGAAATAATTCAGCAAGCGATAAGGTCACAAATGCCATCGTCTCTGCAGTTTGGACATCCACACCGCGCCAATCATGATTCAGCACATAAGACAATACGTTCTCTCCTACGGGGATAATTGCTCCTGCTTCGAGATGCCATGACAAGCCGATGACAAATGCTGTAAGTACCGCGCCAGTTTGTGCGATGGTTTGGATGGCGATTCCAATTGCCATTGTACGGTTAACAATCGGTTCATCTTTGGCGCGCGGCTTTTGGTCCATGATATCCGGGTCGCCTTTTTCCATAGCAAGCGCAAGCGCTGGCGCACCATCTGTGATGAGGTTTAGCCATAAGATTTGAATGGCAGTGAGAGGCGCAGGCAAACCTGCCAAAATTGCGAGGAAGATAATCATAATTTCGGCGATGTTGGAAGATAGCAAAAAGAAAACAAACTTACGGATGTTGCTATAAATAATTCTGCCTTGTTCCACAGCGGCAACGATGCTGGCATAGTTATCATCTGTGAGCACCATGTCGGCGGTTCCTTTAGCAACATCCGTACCAGTGATGCCCATGGCGATACCAATATCTGCACGCTTGATAGCGGGTGCATCATTGACTCCATCGCCGGTCATAGCAACAACTTCATGGTTGGCTTGTAATGCGTCCACGATGCGCATTTTGTGTTCTGGCGAAACACGAGCAAACACATCTGTATCTTTGATAGCAGTAATGAGTTGCGTATCATCCATTGCGTCCAGTTGGGCGCCTGTTAGTACGTTTTTGCCCGGGCGTAATAATCTAATTGATTCAGCAATGGCTTTGGCTGTATTGGGGTAATCCCCAGTAATCATTACGGTACGAATACCAGCATGACGTGCATTTTCAAGTGCGGGTTTCACTTCAATACGTGGGGGGTCAATCATGCCGACTAAGCCGACAAAGATTAAGTCTTTTTCAAGTTCTTCGGTGTTGATTTGTTCTGGGTTATCCGGTACATCATCTTCAACGCGGTAGGCAAACCCAAGCACACGAAGTGCATCTTTGGTCATGGCATCGTTTGCGGCAATAATACGGTTTTGGGTTTCTGCGGTTAAATCATTTGCCTCGCCATCCATACTCAAATATTTTGTACATAAATTTAAGACAATATCCGGCGCACCTTTAACGGCGACCAAATCAAAACCTTTATGTTGCTTACCGTGTGCATGAAATGGAGAAAGTTCATTCGCATTGGTTTCATGTACATTATGGATGGTGACCATGCGTTTCCGGTCTGAATCAAAAGGAATTTCATTTTCTCGCGGATACGCTTCTTTAATATCAAGGTGAATTGCTCCCGCTTTGGCGGCGGCGACGAGTAAAGAGCCTTCTGTCGGGTCGCCAACGATGCGATAGGTTTTTGTAGATTCATTTTCACCTGTGGTTTCAATCATCGAGTCATTATTTAATAATCCCAACCAAAGAGTAGAAAGAATAGCAGGATAATTATCTGTGTTTATTTTTTTATTATCAATTTGAAATTCACCTGTAGGCGTGTATCCTGTTCCGGTGACATGCACAAATTGCCCATCCGCCCAGATGCGTGTGACGGTCATCTCGTTTTGCGTGAGTGTGCCGGTTTTATCAGAACAAATTACAGTTGCAGAGCCTAATGTTTCAACTGAAGAAAGTTTGCGGATAAGTGCGTGGCGTTGAATCATCTCACGCATACCCAGCGCAAGTGAAATGGTGACAACAGCAGGCAAACCTTCCGGCACTGCCGCAATTGCCAAACTAATGGCAACAATAAAAACTTCGGTGATTTGCTCGATATAGTTTTCAAAATATTGCGCGGGGGAAGTGAATAACTCGCTAATTGTTGTGTTATTGATTAATGAAACTACAAAAACAACAGCAACCAAAATCAAAGAAACGATGCTTAATGATTTTCCAAGTCCATCTAGCCTTTTTTGTAACGGCGTTTCTTCTGTTTCTACATTTTGGAGCATGGTTGCGATGAGACCGAGTTGTGTTCTCATACCAGTATCTGTAACCACGCCACGTCCACGACCATAGGTGACAACTGTTCCCATAAAAGCAGTATTTTTTCTGTCGCCAATTGGCACTTGTTTATCTAATACAGTTGCGGCATTTTTATGCACAGGTAAAGATTCGCCGGTCAGTGAGGCTTCTTCCACTTGCAAGTTGACAGCTTCTAATAAGCGTAAATCTGCTGGAATAAAATTCCCCGCTTCTAGAAAAACAATATCACCAGGCACAAGATTATAAGAAGGGACTGCGCTTCGCACGCCATCGCGAATGACTTGTGCATCCGGCGCCGCAAGTTTTTTCAATGCCGCTAGGGCTTGCTCAGCACGTTGTTCTTGAACAATTCCTAACACTGCATTTAATACGACAATTAACATAATCGCAATGGCTTCAATATAATCCCCTAACAAAGCTGAAATGACAGAAGCAATAATTAAAAGAATAACAACAAAACTTCTTAATTGACGCCACAAAAGCGAAAGAAAACCTGGTCGTGATGCTTCATGCAATTGATTGGGTCCATAATGAGCGAGTCTTTTTTCTACTTCATCTGTGGTCAGCCCTGCATCATAGACATGCAAATGTTCAAGAACTTCATCCCCGGTCAATGAGTGCCATTCATGTTGGTCTGTTTGTTCGTGAGGCATAACGATTCCTATAAAGTGAGTGTATTCTATACGCGCTTCAATTGTCAAGCAGACATGCAATAAAATAAAGAGAACGAGTACAATTCAGCCTCATCTTAAAAATCGGACAGATTAACTCATGCGAATTCAACTTATTGTTTTCATGTTTTTACGCACAATTCTAAATACAGCACATCGAATGGTATATCCATTTCTATCTGTCTTCGCACGCGGACTTGGCGTAAGCCTTGAAACCATGTCCGTACTGATGACTGTCCGCGCATTACTTGGCACCACCAGCCCAATCTTTGCCCCAATAGCAGACCGCCGCGGACGTAAATTCGGCATGTTAACCGGTATTGTCATTTTTACAATTGGCGTCGGCTCTGTTGTCATATATCCATCTTTTTGGACGCTTGCACTCGCGCTCATGTTTGCAATGGTCGGCAAATATATGTTCGACCCCGCCATGCAAGCCTACTTCGGTGACCGCATCCCCTATCACAGACGCGGCACCGCCTTAGCCGTCACCGAAGTCGCATGGTCATTATCCTTTATCATCGGCATTCCAATTGTTGGATTCTTAATTGACCGTTTCGGATGGTCTGCCCCATTTCCATTTTTTACAATTTTAGGATTCGTCATCTTCTTCATTGTTTGGAAAATGATTCCAAGTGAAGATTCCCATCACGAACCCGCCTCAAACTCCCGTGACGCTTTTCGCGCCGTTTTAACATCTGCTCCCGCGTTGGCTGGTATCTCCATCGCTTTGTTTGCTAGTTCTGCTAATGAATTAGTCAATATTATCTTTGGTGTTTGGCTTGAAGATTCTTTCGGATTAAAAATTATTGCACTTGCCGGCGCCTCCGCTGTGATAGGCATTTCAGAACTCAGTGGTGAAGGGCTCGTCGCCCTGACAACAGATAAACTTGGCAAACCGCTTGCGCTTACCATCGGTTTAATTGGAAATGCCTTTGCCGCACTTTTACTCCCGTTTATCGGTCAAACACAATTCGGCGCTTTAATTGGATTATTCCTTTTTTATATAACCTTTGAATATGTAATGGTCAGTCACATTCCATTAATGACAGAACTCGTACCTTCAGCCCGCGCCACGATGTTATCTTTAAACGTCACCGGTCACGCGATTGGACGTGCCATCGGCGCGTTATTCGCGGCATATATTTATCAGCAATTCGGGTTTTTATTTGTAGCATTAATTGCAGTTGTATTTAATCTCTTAGGTTTATTCGCTTTGTGGAAAATGCAAAAAGGGAATTAATGCAAACTTTTTTAATGCTTTTTGCTGGCTTTATTCTTTTGATTGCTTTGCTATATGTGCTTGTCCCGGCTTGGTATGGCTTGCCACCGATTTCCACGCACCCAGATAGAATCCGCAAGGCATTGAAGTTAGCAAACTTGCAACCAAATGAAACACTTTATGATTTAGGCTCTGGTCATGGACAAGTGTTAATGATTGCGGCAAAGGAATTTGGAGCCAATGCCGTTGGCGTAGAGGTTGGTCCGGTGCAGTGTTTTATTAGTTGGGTAAACTGTCTCCGAAGCGGGGTCAGGTCTAAAGTCAGAATTGAGGCGGGGAATTTTTTCAAAGTAAATCTCGAAGAGGCGGATGTCATCTTTGCATATCTCACGTCTGAGTTTGGGGAACGTCTGCAAGAAAAAATGCAGAGGGAATTGAAAACTGGCGCAAGGGTAGTGACGGTTGCTTTTGAAATCCCTGTTTGGGA
>JAEURF010000349.1 GCA_016789205.1 Anaerolineales bacterium | reverse complement strand
TTATCGGATAATCTTCCTAGTATCGGCGCACTAATCATTTGCATTAAGGCATACGATGAAACCAATAAACCTGTTTGGAAAGGTGTTGCTCCAAATGTATCGGCGAAAAATGTCAGCAATGGCACAATGAGTGCAAAGCCGAGCATGTCTATGAGGACGATGAGTCCGACGTTGAGTAATCTTTTGTTCAAAATATTTTCCTTGTTTATGTGGTGACTGACCGCAGACCGCGGACGGTAGACCGCTGACCGTTTTTTTACCGTCCACCGTCTGTGGTCTGCGGTCGGCGAAGGTACTTTCCTGTTGCTTCGCCAATAATCTTTCCATTTTCAAAAACCTTATTGCCTCTTACAAAAGTCGCTTTGACTTTTCCTGTCAACTCGTGACCTTCAAATGGCGTATATCCTTGACCTGATTCTGATTCACTTGCACGCACAACAAACGATTCATTTGGGTCAAACAAAACAATATCGGCATCGTACCCTTCAGCAATGTCACCTTTGGATAACAAGCCATAGCGTTGTGCAGGATTCCACGAAACCAATTCAGCCATGCGATTCAAAGATAATCCGCGTTTTGTGCCTTCACTGTGTAATCCACTCAACATATATTCTGTGCCACCAAAACCAGATTTCGCCATCCAAATATCATCAGGATGTTCAGCGTTGTATTTCAGTTCTGTTGAACAACAAGCATGATCACTGACCACCCAATCTACATCGCCACTTAAAACTTTTTCCCATAAAAATTCCACATCCACACGCGGACGAATCGGCGGGTTCACTTTTGCCAACACGCCATTGGGTTCATCAACATCTAATAACAAATGCCCAATGGTTACTTCGCGTCTAAAGTTAATATGTGGAAATAAATCACGCATCATCAATGCCGCTTCTAATGCTTTGCGCGATGTGAGATGCAATAAATTTATATTGGCACAATTTGTTTCGTGTGCTAAATACGATGCAATAAAAACTGCTAAGCCTTCACTATGAGGCGGGCGCGCGGCATTGTAAGCGTGTAAACCTTTTAACTTGCCTTCTTTTTGCACAATCGAAGTGTAGGCATTCAAAATATCTGCTACTTCGCAATGCAAACTTAAACTTATATAGGGTGCTTGTTTTGGATTCGCTTCAATCATTTCATTCAACTTTCGCATGATGAATTCAAAATGTGCGAAATCATATTTTTCGTCATTTTCTAATTTCAAAAAATTATGTTGCTGGTCAGATTTTCCATGAAGTCCGTGCCCACCGTAAAACATAAAAATTTTGAACGATGAAACGCCAAAATCATTTAACAACATCGGCATCTCATCAATGTGCGTTTTATTTATCGGCGCAAGATGATAAGCATAATCTACCCAATACTTTCCGTTTGAAATCTCCAACACTTCGGGGTAAAAATTTTTATACGCGCCACCCTTATTCAAATAATATTCACCTGTCCGAAAATATGTAATTGCGGATGTTACACCACCCATCGCGGCGGCTTTTGATTCTGTGATTGCATCTTCGGCTAATGGAGAATAAATTCCGACGTGCATATGTGCATCTACGAGACCAGGAAATGCTAAGAATCCTTTGCCATCATAGATTTCTTTCGCTTCATTCGTAGGGATAGTTGATTCTGCTTTTTGAATTTTCCCTGCGCTGATAGCAATATCTCCTACTTCA
>JAEURF010000348.1 GCA_016789205.1 Anaerolineales bacterium | reverse complement strand
CACCTAATTCAATTTCTACTGCGACTCCCGCCTTTATAGCGACTTCGACACCCACAGCGACTTCATCCCCTCAACCGACATCTACAAGTACACCAACGCCTCTTGCCAGACGGGTCATCATTTTATCCATTGACGGTTTACGCCCCGATGCAATTCCGCTGGCGCCCATGCCAACTTTGATGAAGTTGATGGAATCATCGGCTTATTCATTAACTGCCCAAACGATACGACTCAGTGCCACATTACCTGCCCATGCTTCTATGTTAACTGGCACTTGTTTGAATAAACACGGCGTAGATTGGAATGATTATCTTCCTGAAAATGGATTCGCTCTCGGCACAGATATATTTGACCTTGCTCATGTGGCAGGGTTACAAACCGCTATGTTTGTTGGTAAAGAAAAACTTCGTCAAATTACAGAGCCAAATAGCACAGATATTTTTCAATTCATCAATGACCGTGACTTAATCGTGACAGAAAATTTATTAAATAATTTTCCCGCTGATTTTCGTTTGTTATTTATTCACTTTGCCACCACAGATGATATGGGACATGTTTATGGCTGGTTATCTGCTGAACAATTAAGTGTCATTTATCGTGCAGACCAAGCGATTGCAAACATCCTTGCAGAATTAGATGCAAGAGGAATCAGGAACGAAACGCTTTTCATCATCACAGCTGACCATGGCGGGTTAGGCAACTCGCACACTTCCGGCTTTCCCGAAGATATGACGATTCCGTGGATTGCTTTCGGCGCAGGTACTCAACCCAAGCAACTATCTTCTTCTATTAGTACAGTAGATACCGCCGCCACTACCGCGTATGCACTTGGTTTATCTATTCCACAGGAATGGGATGGCGTGCCAGTCTATGAAGCGTTTGGTTTGCCGATAGAAAAAGTATCAAACGGGTGTGATTAAATTCCATTTCTGATAAAATAACACCTTGTGTTACAAAATTTCAGCAGGGTTAGATTACTGCTTGCAAAATCCAAATCACAGGAAAAGATATGAATATCGTTATCCCAAAAGAGAATTCTGCTGTAGAACTGCGCGTGCCGATGTTGCCTAGCGTAGTGGAGAAATTAGTTAAAAAAGGCGCGAAGGTTTTTGTTGAAACTGGCTTGGGAGCCACCTTGGGCATCCCAGATGCGGACTACAAAAAAGCCGGTGCCGTCATTGAAAAGAACCGCAAAAAACTTTTCGCCGCTGGCGATGTTGTCTTGCGAATCCGCAAGCCCGAAGCCAAAGACTTAAGTTTATTAAAGAAAAATGCGGTTCACGTTAGCTTTTTGGACCCATTCAATGAAAAGAAATTGATTACCGATTTGGCGAAGAAAAACGTCTCTGCGATTTCAATGGAGATGATTCCGCGCTCAACGCGTGCGCAAAAGATGGATGCGTTAAGTTCACAAGCCAGTTTGGCTGGTTATGCGGCGGTTATCTTAGCGGCGGACCATATTCAAAAAATCTTCCCAATGATGATGACGCCAGCAGGAACTATTCAGCCGAGCAAAGTCTTTGTGATTGGGGCTGGTGTGGCAGGTTTACAAGCGATTGCAACTGCAAAAAGGCTTGGCGCAAAAGTGGATGCGTTTGATACACGTCCAGTTGCGAAAAGCGATGTGTTATCACTTGGCGCAAAATTTGTAGAAATTGATTTGGGCGAAACCGGTCAAACGGCGCAAGGCTAT
>JAEURF010000347.1 GCA_016789205.1 Anaerolineales bacterium | reverse complement strand
TGTCCTAGTCTGGATAAAAAATTACGCATTGTCGGGCTGTTCGCTTTCGCTTTCTTTTAATTCGTTTTCTGCTGGAGAAATTTTATTTTCAGGTTGTGTTACAGGCTTATCAGAATACGGTTGAGGCTGACGAGTCTGCTTAGGGTTTGCGATTCGGCTTGAAGTCGAGGGTGAGGCGGACTTTATTTCTTTACCAATTTCATTTAATTCCTGATTTGCATCACGAATTAATTTAGTCGGCAAAGAGCGTATCTCTTGTGAAGTTTGTTGAAACATCTTCCACCCATCAGACCTAGTTATGTCGCGCAACCATCTGCCAATTGTTTTGCTTGTTTTTTGCATGTCTTTGGGACCTAGCACGAGCAAGACGATGATGAGGATAAAGATAAGTTCGTTTATTCCGATACCAAGAATTTCCATTTACGATTCCACTTTTGCGATTTGTTCCATTTTGTTTTTAATTGACTGACGTATTTCACTTTCATGGTCAACCAATGTACCAAGCACACCATTGACGAAACGCGCGGTTGAATCAGAGCCGTAAATTTTTGCAAGTTCCACTGCTTCGTTGATGGCAACTTTGACCGGCGTTTCACGTGAGATTACAAATTCCCAACATGCCATGCGGATAATGTTTCTATCAATCGCGGCAATTTGGTCGAGGGGCCATTCAGGTGCATACTTTGCAATCACGTTATCTAACTCATCACGCAGGGGAAGCACCCCAAAAATAATTTGCCGCGCAAATTCAGCATGTTCATCAGTCAACGCATTATCTTCAAGGCGCGTTTTGAGGACATCACCCGGCAGATGATTGGATAAATCAGTTTCGTATAAAACTTGCAGAGCAATCGAGCGCGCTCTGGTACGGGGTTTCATGCTCATGTCTCGTAATCTATATCTTCGATATGAATATTCACTTCGCCGACATCCATGCCGACCATTTCTTGAATGGCGCGTGTGACATTTTGTTGTACATTCCGGCTAACTTCGCGGATGTTGACATTTTCTTTTAAGATGAGATGCAAATCTACTAAAGCAATATTATCTTTCGCTTCAATGCGCACGCCATCACCAATGCCACGTTTGAAGAAGCGATTTACACCGCCAGCCACTTCTGCAAATCGGCTTACGCCTTGTACTTCTAATGCAGATAAACGCGCAATCGTTGTCAGAACTTCGGGGGAGACGGTTGTTTTACCATCAGTATTTTCGGTCATATTTTTTCTCCTATCGCTCTATGAAATTGCTTTGCTTGTGGTCTCGATACAAGGCGAGAAGACCTCGCCCCTACGCGACCAATGGCTCGCAATGACATGCAGATTACATCATCGCCATGCCACCATCAACACCTAATACTTGACCAGTGATATATGCGGCTTCATCAGATGCGAGAAATGCGGCGGCGGCGGCAATTTCTTCGGGTTTGCCTTTTCTGCCCAGCGGAACTAACTTCAATGCCGCTTCAAGGATTTCGGGAGTCATGGCATCTAAAATTTCAGTATCTACAAAGCCCGGAGCAATGGCATTGACTGTGATGTTGCGTGTGGCAACTTCACGTGCTAAGGCTTTCGTGAAAGCAATCTGCCCGCCTTTGGATGCGGAATAATTAGTCTGCCCGGGGTTGCCCATTTGACCCGCCACCGAAGCCATGTTGATAATTCTGCCGGTGCGTTTGCGCATCATGTGTTTGACAGCGGCTTTGGA
>JAEURF010000346.1 GCA_016789205.1 Anaerolineales bacterium | reverse complement strand
GTTTGTATCAGAATCAAAAAAGTGAGGAATAGTTTGAGCATGGCAACCGTTAATTTTACTATAAACTCGTATGTCATTGCGAGGAGTTCTTCAGAACGACGAAGCAATCTCCCTCATCATATTGGGATTGCTTCGCATTCGCTCGCAATGACGGTTTTTGAAAGGTGGATGCAATTCTCGAATACAAATTTTTCTGGTAAACTCTAGCAGTTGGATACGAATTTTAGGAGATTTATTTATGGCATCCCGCGCTGAACAAATCGTTGAACGCCTTCGCAATATGCAAGCCGCCGCCCCAGATATTGAAGCCTCTGCTGTGGTCTCGGTGGATGGTTTGATTATGGCTTCTGCCCTGCAACAAGGTGTGGAAGAAGATCGCGTCTCTGCGATGTCTGCGGCGATGCTCTCGTTGGGCGAAAGAATCTCAGGGGAATTAGGTCGCGGTGGACTGGAACAGGTTTATATCAAAGGCGATAAAGGGGCAATTGTGTTAACTGCTATCGGTGAAGAAGCCGTGTTGACCGCAATGGCAAGACAAGAAGCCAAACTTGGTATGATATTTTTAGAAATGCGGCGCGCCGCTGAAGACATAACCAAGCTGGTCGGATGAAGCATAAACAACAGTCTTTGACCCCAAATTTTTACAACCCAAAATGGGAGGGCTTGAACGCCTTCCCATTTTCTATTAATGTCATTGCGAGGGCGTTCTTGCTCTTTGCCCGAAGCAATCTCATTATTAAGTTGAAGATTGCTTCGCCGCTTGGTTTCGATATGCCGTTTCACGGCTACTCAACCAACAGTGGCTCGCAATGACGAGGAGAAAATTATGACAAACAAAACTAGGTATTTATTTTTCACTGGTGGCGTTGTTTCATCAGTTGGCAAAGGTGTGACTGCCGCGGCATTAGGTTTGCTATTAAAAGAACGTGGATTCAAAGTAGCTGTCCAAAAATTGGACCCATACATCAATGTTGACCCTGGCACAATGAGTCCCTATCAACATGGTGAAGTATATGTATTAGATGATGGCGCAGAAACGGATTTGGATTTGGGTCATAATGAAAGATTCATTGATAGTCGTATAAGCAAAGTTAGTAACTTTACAACGGGTCAGGTATATGCTGAGATTATTTCAAAAGAGCGGCGCGGAGATTATCTCGGTGGCACGATTCAAGTCATCCCGCATATTACCAATGAAATTAAAAGAAGAATTGCTTTAGCCGCCAAAGAAACCAAAGCCGAAATTATGATGTTAGAAGTCGGTGGTACTGTTGGAGATATTGAGTCACAACCATTTTTGGAAGCATTGCGTCAATTAAGAAATGAAGTCGGCAGAGAAAATTGTTTATTTATTCATGTCACATGGTTGCCAGTGATTGGCGCAACCAACGAATTAAAAACCAAACCGACCCAACATTCTGTGGCGGCGTTAAGGTCAATTGGTATTTCGCCCAATATCATCATTGCTCGTGCTGACCAAGACATTGAAAAAAGTTTGTGTGAAAAAATCGCATTGTTTTGTGATGTAGAAAAAGATTCTGTCATTCCCATGAAAACTGCGGATGTTTTATATGATGTGCCACTCATGCTTGAAAAACTTGGCGTGGGAGATTTAGTCATTGATAAATTAAAACTCAAAGCAACACGCAAACCGAATATGCGTCCGTGGAAAAAATTAGTAGATGAAGTTCGTAAGCCGAAACCAACTGTTAAAGTTGCGCTCGTAGGAAAATATGTTGAACTGCAAGATGCG
>JAEURF010000345.1 GCA_016789205.1 Anaerolineales bacterium | reverse complement strand
TATAAACAAATGAAAAATGTTTATCGCAGATTGAATGGATGAGTATTCAGTAAAACCGTCTTGCAGTAGTTTCGAATCGTATTTACCCCATCATCAACTTTGGGCGATATTGCAAAGCCTCTGCCAAATGCGGAGATTGAATCTCGTCACTACCTGCTAAATCTGCAATCGTGCGAGATAATTTCAAAATGCGATGATAAGCCCGCGCCGATAAATTCATTTGACTCATTGCCGCGCGCATCAAACTCTGACCTTCGGGCTGTAGATTGCAAAACTGCCGAATCTCACCAACACGCATATCTGCATTACAGACAATATCTGAATTTGTAAAACGTTTGCTTTGAACATCTCTCGCCGCTTGCACACGTTGACGAATCACATCGCTAGTTTCGCCTAATTTGTTTCCACTTAACTTTTCATAATCAACACGAGGTACCTCAATATGAATATCAATTCTATCGAGTAGCGGACCTGAGATTCGCTTTTGATATTTCGTCACCACAGCAGGTGCGCAAGTGCATGGTTTTTGAGAATCACCATAATATCCACAAGGGCATGGATTCATTGCCGCAATCAATTGAAAATTTGCAGAAAAAGTTAATGAACCTTTGGCTCTGCTAATCGTGACAACTTTATCTTCCATTGGTTGACGCATGACTTCAAGAACTCTACTTCCAAATTCTGGAAATTCATCCAAAAATAAAACGCCGCGATGTGCAAGTGAAATTTCTCCGGGCTTGGGAATATTTCCACCACCGACTAACCCTGCATGTGAAATTGTATGATGTGGTGCACGAAATGGACGATGTTTGATTAATGGAGTTCCAGCAGGCAGTTGGTCTGCAACAGAAAAGATTCTGGTGACATCTAATGATTCTTCGATAGACATTTCTGGCAAAATGCCGGGCATAGAACGTGCTAAAAGCGTTTTGCCACTGCCCGGCGAGCCGACCATTAATACATTGTGTCCACCTGCGGCGGCGACTTCAAGTGCACGTTTGACGTGTTCTTGTCCTTTGATTTCGGAAAAATCTGTGGGCGTGAATAACGGCTCTACTGAATCTGTTGAGGCTTGATACATGTCGATTAAATGCCGACCCGCTAGATGGTCGTAAAGATGCGCAAGCGTCTTAACTGGATAAACTTCTAAATCTGGAATTAAAGCCGCTTCACCCGCATCTGATTCGGCGACGAAGATTCTTTTAAATCCATTTGCTCGTGCGGCGGCTGACATGGGTAATACGCCGCGTGTGTGACGGACAACGCCATCCAGTGAAAGTTCACCGACGAACATGGCGCCTTCAATTGAATCTTGCGGAAGAAAACCTGCGAGAATAATTACGCCAAGTGCAATGGGTAAATCATATGCGGGACCTTCTTTGCGAATGGCGGCAGGGGATAAGTTGACAACGATACGATGACGGGGAAAATGTAAGCCTGCGTTTTTTACAGCAGTTTGCACGCGCTCGCGACTCTCTTGCACGGCGGCATCGGGCAAGCCGACAATTGTGACACCGGGTAAGCCGTTGGTGTAATCTACTTCAACTTCAACGATGACACCTTCAAGACCCACTACGGCACAGGAGTAAACTCGTGAGAGCATGTGGAGATTTTATCAGAATTAAAAGAAAAGACCTGACAGGTTTTACAAACCTGTCAGGTCTTTTGTATTCAAATATATTTCTTAGTCTAAAAGTTCTTTCGGAATGTTGCCGCCGTTAGCCGCAATTTTTCTGAGAACTTCTTTGTGAAGCCAAACATTCAAACGAGCGGAATCGCCAG
>JAEURF010000344.1 GCA_016789205.1 Anaerolineales bacterium | reverse complement strand
TACCTTTGCGCGGCTTGCGATTCAACATGGCTTCAAAGTAACAGCCTCTTCTGGAAAAGAAAATATAGACGAACATATTGATTACATCATTGAAAGGGATGGAAAGTCTAAAAAAGTAGATGTCAAAAGCATAAAGCGCAAGTCGCGAGGGGATAAAGAACTTCAAGACGAATTTTTATGGATAGAGTTACATAGTGTCCGAAAAAATAACAAAGGTTGGCTATATGATGGCAAAGCGGATTTAATTGCCTTTGAATTGAAAAAATCTTTTCGCCTTGTTGAACGGCTTGAATTGATTAAACTCGTCGAAAAACTTGTGGATTTTGAAGCAAAGGTCACAAGTTCGAAAGAATCTTTGTATAAAGTGTATTCTCGCAAATCCCGCCCAGACTTGTTGACGATGATTAAGTCTGATGATTTGATGGGGATTAAGTATGTGGATTGGGAGAAGTAGTTAAGACCTGACAACCTAAATCTTGTGAAAATTAGGAACTTATAGGCTTTTATCATTGTCACAAGTTATCGATTTTTGTTTAATACTTCTTCAAAGTATATAGATAATTCATCATAAAAACTTGTTTTGTCAATACCTAGGTTTTTCATCGCAATATTAAGATTTAAATAATCTCGTAAATTAGTTACTGGTGCTAATTTTGCAGCCTCATCACAAAGTTTTCTGAGAATTATTGGTCCACCATTATCTTCTACAAGTTTTTCTACTGCAAGATAGGCATAATTGTAAGCCCACCAATCAAAGAGATTATCAGGGTTTTCCCATGATTGAAAATCAGGCTTTCCTGTTTGACTTAATACACTATCAACATGGAATTTTATTACTTGTTTGTGAGAAAATACGCCTGCTTTTATCAAAGAATTCCACGCAATATACTCTGCCATTCCTTCGGTAAGCCATCTTCCAAGTGGTTGACCATACCTGCCACCAATGCATCCTAATGACCCTTGCCAAGCGTGAGTATATTCGTGATCTGAATGTTTTTCGTGTTCTATGAAAGTGTTTGGAAATAATGGATTGTTTGACCATTCAGGATGTAGTGTATAAAAACGAGGGCCTGGTTCGTTTAGTCCATTACTACCTTTTGTAAGACCAAGACAGCAAGACTCATTAGAACTTGAATTAAAAACACTAACAGTGAAATTAGGCCAATTAGTTGTTTCATCACCTCCAACAGTTGTTTCAAGGTAATTGTGAACTATGGCTATTCCTTGTTGTATTGCTTTTATATCATCAGGTTTTACTCCATCTTCAATACTAAACACAATTGACGACGGTAAAAGAAGAGTTGGAGTTGCTGTGGGTTTTGGTGTTGAACTTGGAGATGGTGTGAGTGTCTGAGTAGGAATCGAAGTAATAGTAGGTGTAAGGGAAGCTATAGGTGTAGATGAACTACATCCTAAAAGAAAAATAACAAATATTGCTAATATGAAAGTATTAGTTTTCATCAAAAGATATACATTATACTAAATCTATATATTAATTTTACTCGTCCCTTGACACATCCTTCCGCCTCGCATACAATCCAGCGGCTTTGAAAAAAGCACATTTTGCCTAGGACGGGCAACAAGCGTCCTTGAGCGGGTGACAAATTCCCGCTAAACTCATCTCCGTTCCGCATGAAGTGACATGCTGGAGAACGGAAATTTATGGAGAAACATGGCTAATATTTCTATGAAAGCCCTGCTTGAGAGCGGCGTCCATTTCGGTCACCGCACCAACAAGTGGGACCCCCGCATGAAGCCTTACATCTTTACAGAGCGTAATGGCATTCATATTC
>JAEURF010000343.1 GCA_016789205.1 Anaerolineales bacterium | reverse complement strand
GAAACAGGTTCAAAGTCTGGCAATGAGGCGAATGCTTCTTTTATCCGCTTGAATGCGGATGGTCAATTTGCGGCGATTCCGCCAATTCCTGTCATTGAGCCAGAAATCATTTTTGGTACTGACCCTGTGCAATGCACGCTGATTTTAGATGACCCGTCTATTTCTTCTGTTCATGCACGCCTCAGGCAAACCGATGACGGCGGGTTTTTGCTGTTAGATAACAATTCTGTAGGGGGAACTTGGGTGAATTATGACGCTATCCCCCACGAGGGCTACCGCTTGAGGCACGGGGATATGGTAAACTTTGGGCAATTGACTTATCGTTTTATGCTTAAAACGCCGCCGCTTCCTTCATCCCCAAAAATCACTGTTCAACCTATTGACGAATGATTCGTACAACGCTTGCTCATCTGCATATCGCCGCACTTAGCCATGCCGGGGCATCTGGCAAAAACAATGAAGACCGTTATGCGGTTTCATCGTTTCAAATTGCTAAAGATGACCCACGCCCGGCTGTGTTTGCTGTAGTTGCAGACGGTATTGGCGGGCATCGTGCGGGCGAAGTTGCGGCAGAATTGGCTGTCAATTACATCAGTATGCATGTGGCGGAAAGCAATGCGAAGAAACCTTCTAAAATTTTAGAGAGCGCGATTCATGATGCCAGCCAAGCGATTGCTTCTCACTCTGCCGGCAAAGAAGAAGAACAAGGCATGGGCGCTACTTGCGCTTGTGCTTGGATTATTGAAAATAGACTTTACACAGCTTATATCGGTGATTCACGCATCTATCTACTACGGGGAAAATATATTCAGCGCCTCAGCATTGACCATACGTGGGTGCAGGAAGCCTATGAGAAAGGCATTATTACCAAAGAACAAATGCGTGACCATCCCAATGTGCATGTGATTCGCCGTCATTTGGGCGGTTTGAAATTACCCGAAGTAGATTTACGCTTGCGCATTGATAATAATGAGACGGATGAAGAATCAATTAACAATCAAGGCTTCAACCTTGAACCCGGCGATACGATTCTTTTATGTACAGATGGATTAACCGATTTAGTCTGGGATGATGAAATTCAACAGACGATTCGTTCTAAACGCGATTTGAAATCTGCCGCGGAGACATTGGTCAACCTTGCCAATCAGCGTGGCGGACATGACAACATCACTGTCGTTTTGCTCGCTATGCCACGAGTGGAAGAGACTGTTCCGCGCAAAGGCGTTTTTGGTTGGTTGTTAGGTGATGAATGAGGAAGTTACGAGAAGCGAGTTACAAGAAATGAGATACGAGCCATAAGTTATCTTATCACTCGTACCTTATTACTCATTACTTTTCTTCTCTCTATCTAACCACAATTCCCGATATTTTCTATTCCAATCAATTAAGAATCGAATCGCAATTACGATTCCACCACCGATAGCAATCCAAAAGGCTTCGTCACGGATATTAAATATCCACAATACAGGGGCAGATAAAACTCCAGCGACGACACTAGCTCGCGCTGAGTGACGTATCGTCAAAACTAAAAAGATTAACAAAGCTAAACAAATTAAAAAAGCAAAAGGTGTTGTCGCTAATAATGCGCCACCAAAAGTTGCTAATCCCATTCCGCCACGAAAACCTGCGAAAATCGTCCAGCAGTGACCAATCACTGCAAATGTAGCAGTGAGAGCAATTACCCAAATTTCAGTGGAATATAAAACCGCTAAATACGTTGGGATGAATCCTTTGGCGATGTCTAAAATCAAAACCAATGCGCCCCAGCCAAAGCCTGCTTGTCGAATCGTATTCGTCGTCGTCGCGTGACCTGACCCAGCATCACGCACATCCACACCTTTGACGAAG
>JAEURF010000342.1 GCA_016789205.1 Anaerolineales bacterium | reverse complement strand
AATCACATCATCTGAAACATTCGAGGCTTTCGCAATATGCGGTTGTTGTGCTAAGTACTGACATAAAAGCATCTTTGTATAATCAATCGCTTTTTCGTGGCTTTCATCTACTGAGCAAACGATTAATTGCGGGCGGTCAAAGTCGTCCATTTTTCTGCCAGACTTTTTCAGACCTTTATCTAGCAATTCCATTGCTTTGTCATTGTATTCAGGCGCAACGCAATAATTTAAAACCACGCCGTCTGCAATTTCACCGGTCATTTCCATCATCTTGTCGCCAGTTGCGCCAATCATAATCGGAACATTTCTTGGCTCACGCCGACCATACACAACATCTAATTCAATATTATTGACATGGATAAACTCACCATCAAATGTGACGCGTTCCATGTTTAGTAATTTTTTCATCACTAGCACTGTTTCTCTCATAGCAGTCAGTGGATTTTTTCTATCAATGCCCACGTTTTTTGCTAGCGGGTCCCACCAGGCGCCAAGTCCACAGATGACTCGGTTTGGGGCTAAGTCATCAAGCGTAAGGAAGGTTGAAGCGAGCAGTCCAATATTGCGAGTCCAATTGTTGATGACTCCCGAGCCCACTTTGATTCGATTCGTCACGGCGGCATATCCAGCCATTGGAACAATCGCATCACGCACTAATCTTGATTCTGCTTGCCAAACTGCTTCAAAGCCTTTTTCCTCGGCATACTTGGCGTATTCCAAACCATCGCGTAAATCATGTGAGTCTTGCAAATACAGGGCAACACGTTCTTTGGTCATGGGAGTCTCCTTATTAATTATTGGACGCGGATTAACGCTGATTTTTAATTATTTTATCCGCGTTTTCCGCGCTCGTCAGCGTCCTAAAAAATAATTACACCTTCGTAGATTCCATCTTTCTCACCAACTCTAAATCTTCTGGCATGTCTAAATCTAAACCAAGTGATGGCAGTTCAACAATTTCCAAACGCGCACCAGATTTTTTTACTCGCTCACAATGCTTTTGAAAAGAATCTTCACCAAATTCATAATCAATTAAACCAGGTGGAACCATTAACAATGCATTCGTGCCTTTGCCATGTCTGTCTGGTGCAATCACTACAACAGGCGGTTTCGCGGCACGGTCAATCAAAGTTAAGACATCTTCTGTAGTTAATAACGGCAAATCGGCTGGCAAAATTAAAACCCCTTGAATGGATTGAATCTTTGCAAGTACGGTTGCCCTTGTGAGTGCAGTATTTAATTGTGGCTGACCATCTTCCAAAATTGTTTTCGCACCGTGATTGCGTGCAATCGTCAATGCTTGCGGGTCACGGCTTACTACTAGCACTTGATCTAATTCTTTCAAACTGGACAAAGTTGTCAGCGTTTGTTCCAAAAGTTTTTGATTTAATTCTGCTCTTTCGTTTTCATTTAAAGTCCCTGCCAAACGAGACTTCCCTCGTCGTAATGGTTTTACTGGCACAATAGCCCAAAGCGTCATATTTATAAACTCCCGATGAAGTGTAGCACATCGTTTGCGAGTCGGGTTCTATCTGCAATGTTGTTCATTAATGTATCTGTCTTCCATGTTTTCATATTTAATTTTTTTATTTCATCTTCCAAATCTGAATCTACATTATCTAACACGAAACCGTCAAGGATGTTGCGATAATGTTTTGCAACCGCTAACGCTGAAGGTTCAATTCCTAATTCATTAAACATTTTTGCGGCAGGTCCTTTGATTGCTTTTCCACCAATGATAGGGGAGACAGCAACAATGAATCTCCCTCTCCTTTTTAGGGAGAGGGTTGGGGTGAGGGTCTTGATGATTGGATCAATGCTCACCCAGGGATTTGATGGACATATCACAATCACATCTGCCGA
>JAEURF010000341.1 GCA_016789205.1 Anaerolineales bacterium | reverse complement strand
TCTTGAATACCATGATTATCTAAGTCATGGATATACCTATCAAGATATAAAAAAATATTTAGAAGCAAATGGGTTTACCGTTCAAAGAAAAACGAGTCTCTATCGCCAAAGCGTACTTAAACTAGGGGTATTAATTGCAAGAAGAATTAATTAGATAAAACCCGCATCAATTATATTAACTTCAAGTTGATTCTGCTCTTTAAACTTTTTACTTCCTTCCAAAATCCGCAGGGTTTTCACCCCACACTTTCGTCTCCCATTTCAAAATTTTATCTTCGGGCAATTCGTTTTCTGCTAACCAATTTTCGGCACTGCGAATCAACGCAAATAAAACTGCCGTTTTGGATGAATGTTTTAATTTTGTTTTGCACTCGCCCGTATTCACCCACGCAATCGCATTTTCAGAATCAGAATAAATCGGGATGTTCATGTTATGTTTGGCTTGCCAAGTGAGTGCGTGCACGATTGCTAAAAATTCCCCGACGTTATTTGTGCCTTCGGGATATGGTCCCGCTTTGAAAATTTCTTCGCCAGTAGATGTATTCACGCCTCGATACTCGAGTTTGCCTGTTTTGCCATTGTATGCAGAATCTACACAGATAGAGGGAAGCTTGGGTTTGCGACTCGCGTTTTTCCATCCTCCGCTCGTGGACGGTTTCCCTTTGTAATCATCATAATGAGCGAGATATGCGGCTTCGGCTTCGCTTTCTTTTTCAAAAGCCTTAAATTGCGCGCCAACAAATCCCTTCACTTGTTTTTCACATTCCACCCACGTGGTGAAGATGCCCGTCTTACGCCCCTTCCAAACAACATAATATTTTTGTTTCGGCATACGTCAATTTTACATCAAATCAAGATGTCATTGCGAGGAGGGCTCTTGTTCTTTCCGACGAAGCAATCTCATTTTATTCGGAGACTGCTTTGGCAAAAACAAAACCGCCTCGCAGTGACATATTCGTCTTGACAAATAACTTTATTTCCGTAAAATACGTCCAGCCTTATGAAAAAATATTTATATTGCTTGTGTCTATGGCGGGGTTCGTGACCACTGCCTAAGACGCTCACCCAATAAGCAGTCAACGACTTAGGATAGTGGAACGGCTCCCGCGTGAAATTTGTATCCGCAGGATTGTTCGCTGTCCTTTTGTTTTATGTTGACTGCTTTTTATATTAACAATTATGTCATTCTGAGCCACGCTCTTGCTAGTAGTGGCGAAGAATCTCAAGATAATCGTAGAGACCCTTCGCTTCGCTCAGGGTGACACAATCAAAACATCATAAAGGAAAAATACATTATGTCTTACGCTCGCCCTGAATATTTAGTAGATACAGAATGGGTTGCACAAAATTTGAACAACCCCGATGTGCGCATCATTGAATCAGATGAAGACCCATTGTTATATGCCACAGGTCACATTGAAGGTGCAGTGCAAGTGGATTGGTTCAGCACGTTACAACATCCACTCCGCCGCGATTTTTTGACCAAAGAAAAATTTGAAGAAGTTGCATCCAATTTAGGAATTACAAATGATACAACGGTTGTTTTCTATGGTGACAAGTCCAATTGGTTTGCGGCTTATGCTTTATGGTTATTCCAATATTACGGACATCAAAACGTGAAAATTATGAATGGTGGACGTTTGAAATGGGAACAAGAAAAGCGTCCCTTTGTAAAAGATGTCCCTTCATACCCCAAGACGACCTATAAAGCAAAAGAGGCGGATAAATCCATTCGCGCATTTCGTGATGACATCTTCAAACAAATTGAAGCAAAGAAACCTTTAGTCGATGTCCGCTCGCCAAAAGAATATTCTGGTGAATTGACTCACATGCCGAATTATCCGCAAGAAGGCGCCACACGCGGCGGGCATATT
>JAEURF010000340.1 GCA_016789205.1 Anaerolineales bacterium | reverse complement strand
TAAGTTGGCACATGATAATAACCAATTTCACGGGCTTGCATGTCAATCACTAATGGTTCTGCACCAGCCACTGGACCGTTTGGGTAATACCACAAATCTGCAAGGTATAAACTTCCGGCTGGGGTATAAGATGAAGACAACGGTAAAGCATGTTCTTTGAAAGCTGGGTCATCAGAGCGAAATGCCGCGCGGACTGGGCGTTTGCGCTTCAATGCCTCGTCCATAAATGCTTTTAAAAAAAGCTCGTCAAAATATAAATTGTCACGGTAAACAATGCTAGGCTCGCGCACTGGTTGCAAGCGTTCACCTTGCTTCAACTCCATTTCACGGGTGGTGTAAGGAGCAAGCAAGTTGCGTTGATGAAGCCAAAGCGGCGTATTCTGAATCCGCAATTCACGCGCGGGTTCACAAAACGGCATAATCGGGTTTGGCGCGTGCAAGATGATTTTGAGCATATAGTTAGGAATTATAAATCAAAGCGTGGGTTAAAACACGCACTTGAAAATACAAAAAAGATAGGTCAGGAAATTGGCGTTTTATCTATTTCAATTGTACAAGACTTGGCACCTTGCGCAATACAGGCGGTTTCTTCTACATTAAATACCTTGCCCCCACTTACCCAATACAAGGCTTCTTGCAATAACCCCACAGCTAAATGGCAAATCGGCTCGTCCGCTTTCCTCTCCCAGCAAAGCGGACATCGCTCAATATGCCAGAAAATTTTTTCGTCTGTTTCTTCCAAACGCACTTTTTGGTCAGTATGTTTGTTGAAAAGGTCTGCAAAAGATTTGGCACCAACTCGAAGTTTCGTCTGAAGCGGAAGTAAACGAAATGCCATTTCAGTAATCCCCATCAACGAGCCATATTCTTTGATGCCATACTTGAAGCAAGCACGCCCCGCTCGTAATGCTAAGCCGCGTCCGCCACGTGGACCGAATTGCTGTTCCAACGATTGGTGCAATTGACTGACCGCCTCAAACCCAAAGGTTTTATCTGCTTTGGCAGGCGGAGGATTTTGACTCAGGTGGGCAAGCCCGCCTAAATCAAGAATCGAGGCGACGCCGCTTTTTCCAATTACTTCTTCCAACCCCAAAAGCATCACTCTGCCCATCTTTTGAGGGTAAAAGAAAGAATCATTGCTCATTAGTTTTTGTAAAATCTTCGTCTAGGAATTTTTTCAAAGTCTGACTAAATTCAGTCGGCTGTTCTAACATCGGAAAATGTCCTGCCGTTGGAAAACGCTCAATCGTCACATTTGGAATGCCTTTTTGCATGGGTTGCCATTGCATTGGGTGGACGATTAAATCTTTGTCGCCATAAATCCCCATTGCTGGTACTTTTATCATCGGCAACATGGGAGTCAAATCTGTGCGCCGTAATGAAGCAATTGAAAGCAAGAATGATTCGACTGTGGTGCGGGATAAATCTCTATCCATCATGGCTGGAAAACGCGGGTCACTACATATCATGCGCGCATAATATTTCATAAACAAACGAAAAGGAGTCATCATATTAAACAACATAAATGCAATTGGACGAAGCCCGGCAAGTTTTAATAACGGCGCAAGTGACGAGCCAACCATCGGCGAACCAACCACAACTACTTTACTGACACGTTCCGGATATTGAATTGCAACAGACAAACTCACTGTCCCGCCCATGCTATGCCCCACTAAAGGCGCATGGACAATGCCTAATTGCTCCATGAATTGATTGACTAAACTAACAAAATCGGAAACAGCATAGGTTTCGCGTTTTTTACCGGATTCACCAAAGCCCCAAAAATCCATAGCATAGGTACGATAAAACGCGCCGAGATATCCCATCGTTTCTTGCCATAACCCCCATGAGCCGAGCCAGCCGTGCAAAAGGATAAC
>JAEURF010000033.1 GCA_016789205.1 Anaerolineales bacterium | reverse complement strand
ACCCAAGTTGGATGATTTGGATATTGCAATAACGCCCAAATTCCAATTGCACCATATAAGTAAGTAAAAACAAGTGTGACGTTTCGCAGATAACTATTACGGCTGGGGTAAATATATTTGACGGGAATAAAAACCATAATGTTGAATAACATCAGGAAGCCAAAATTTAACCAAGGCGGTAAATTCATCACAAGCATATATAACGCGGCGACATTCCAATACGATGGAAAGCCTTTGAAGTGATGGTCGTCGGTCTTGGCATCAGTTTGTGTGAATTGATAGGCTGAGGTTAACAAAATTAAACAAGCCATAAAGAAGCGCACAGATTCAGGAAGCACATCGGCTTTGACGATAAAGATAACAGGCACAAGCACATAATTGAGATAATCTAAAATATTATCGAGCAATGCGCCGTCAATTCCATTGGCGTATGTTTTGACATCTGCCCAGCGCGCCAACATGCCATCGAAACCATCAACCAAGACAGCTAAAACCATCCAGAGAATCATCATGCGGTAATCATTTTCAAAAATTGCAAGGATTGCGAGTAAGCCCCAAATTGCTCCGCTGGCTGTAAAGAGATGCACACCCCATGCGAGGATGACTCGGATTAAGTTCGGTTTGTTGGTTTCAGATGGCATGGATGATTCCTTTTGTTTGAGTAATGAGTTAAAAGAAATAAGTAACAAGTTGATTATAAATGAAAAGGCTTCGGAAGTTTTGTAAACTTCCGAAGCCTAATTACAAATTACCAATTACTAAGCTTTTAGCAACCCAACTTTTACTTTTTCATTTTCAAATTCATCTTCCACAACCGAAGCATTTGCTGGTGGATTCGCAAACGATAACTTAGTCGTCAATGTTTCGGATGTGATGTAATCTTTATGCGCCTCAATTGCGGACTTTAGACCTGCTGTGGCTTCGATGAACAACTCAATTCGGTCGGCAACATCTAAATCAGCAGTCTTTCGCAAATCTTGAACACGGCGTACAAATTCACGAGCCAAACCTTCGGCAATTAATTCAGGTGTTAAGTCAGTCACAAGTGCCGCCACATACGCGCCTTCTTCTGCTACGGCAAAACCTTCTTTGGCAAGTGCTTTCACTTCCACTTCATCAGAAAGGATTTGATAAGTCTCTCCATCCAGTTTAACTTCCACAGGTTTATCGGCATGAAGTGTGCTGGCAACTTCTTCTGGATTCAAAGCCAGAATTGCTTTTTGAAGCGCAGGGAATTTATTGCCATATTTTTGTCCGAGTTGCTTTGGTAATGGTTTGACTGTATGTGAAACTGCTTCTGTGGCTCTATCCAACAAACGAACTTGCTTGACATTTAATTCATCTTGAATCACATCTACATTTTTCATCAAAGCATTTCGCTCAGCAGGGTTGCCCAATGAAAATGCGGCTTCTGCCAACGGCTGACGAACTTTGCGATTCGCTTTTTGACGAGCAGAATGTCCTAATGAAACCAACTTCATTACCAATTGCATTTCTTTATTAAGTGATTCGTCAATGAACTCTTCCATCACTTGGGGCCATTCAGCAATGTGAACAGACTCAGGTGCGGTTTCGTCAATGGAGCGAACCAAGTTTTGATATAACTCTTCAGCGATGAATGGCATGGCAGGTGCGATTAATTTCGCAACGGTCACCAAAGCATTGTACAAAGTCGAATATGCGGCTTGCTTATCTGCCGATGAATCATTTTTCCAAAAACGGCGGCGGGAACGGCGTACATACCAAGTCGAAAGTGTTTCCACAAATTTTTCAACAGGGCGTGTGGCATTCGTGACATCATATTCTTCATAGGCTTTGGTCACGTCACGGACTAAAACATTTAATTCAGAAAGTAACCAACGGTCTAATTCATTCGTTGTGGCAGTCACGCGCAAGGCTTGCGGTTTGTCGAGGTTGGCGTATGTAACGAAAAACGAGTACACATTCCACAAGGTAAGTGTAAAACTGCGGATCACATCCCCAACCAAATCAGAAGAGAAGCGTCGCTCTTGCCCTGGCGGTGTTGCCGTGAAAAGATACCAACGCAACGCATCTGCGCCGTGTAAGTTAATCACATCCCACGGTTGCACGATATTGCCTAAAGACTTGGACATTTTTCTGCCTTCCCCATCTTGAATGTGCCCCAAACAAATCACATTTTTGAATGAGACTTGGTCATTGAGCAAAGTGGAGATGGCATGTAATGAATAGAACCATCCGCGCGTTTGGTCAACCGCTTCACAGATGTAGTCGGCTGGGTACTGTTCCTCAAATTTTTCTTTGTTCTCAAACGGATAGTGCCATTGTGCGTATGGCATCGAGCCAGAATCAAACCACACGTCAATCAAATCTTTAACGCGATTCATTTTGCCACTACATTTTTCACACTTCCACGAAACCTCATCTACATATGGACGATGCAAATCTAACTCGGTTAAATCTTTACCTGCTTTTTCAGATAATTCTTTGACAGAGCCAACACATTCACGATGTTTACATTCTTCACATTCCCAAACAGGAAGTGGCGTGCCCCAATATCTTTCGCGCGAAAGCGACCAATCAATATTATTTTCAAGCCAATTCCCAAAGCGACCATTCTTGATATGGTCAGGAACCCAATTGATAGTTTTATTCAAACTTACCAAACGGTCTTTCTTTGAACTGGTGCGGATATACCAAGATTCACGCGCATAATATAAAAGCGGTGTGGAACATCGCCAACAGAATGGATACGTATGCACAAATGTCCCTGCACGGAATAACAATCCGCGCGTTTCTAAATCTTTTGTGATTTGCGGGTCAGCATCTTTAACAAACACACCACGCCACGGAGTCACTTCAGGCACGAAGGTTCCATCAGCCTGCACGGTCATTAATACAGGCAAATCATATTGCTTTGCCATTTCCATATCTTCTGCGCCAAAAGCTGGCGCTTGATGTACTAAACCTGTGCCATCTTCGGTAGTGACAAAATCACCAAGTACAACAAAGTGTGCAGGTTTATCTACAGGCATAAACGTAAACAAAGGTTGATATTTCATGCCTTTTAGTTTTTTGCCTTTGAATGAGTCAACTACTTTTACTTCTTCATCTTTGAAAACTTTTTCAAGCAAATTCTTAGCGAGAATCAATTTTTCTTTTGTGCCATTATTATCACGTTCTACTGTTACATAATCTACGTCAGGGTGTGCGGCGACAGCGACGTTAGCAGGTAACGTCCATGGCGTCGTCGTCCACACCAGCATAGATGTATCAGGTTTATCCACTAATGGAAATCGCACAAAGACAGAAGGGTCAGTTGCTTCATCGTAACCGAGCGCAACTTCATGGTCAGAAAGAGGCGTGCCACATCGCGGGCAATAAGGCACAACTTTATAGCCCTTGAAAAGCAAATCCTTCTCCCAAAAATTTTTCAGAATCCACCAAACCGATTCAATGTAATCATTGGTATAAGTTACATAGGCATCATCAAGGTCAACCCAAAAAGCGATGCGGTCTGTCAACTTTTCCCATTCTTGAATGTAATTAAATACAGACTTCTTGCATAGTTCATTAAATTTATCTATGCCATATTCTTCGATTTGTTGTTTATTATTAAAACCAAGTTGTTTTTCAACTTCAATTTCAACCGGCAAGCCGTGTGTATCCCAACCGCCTCGGCGTGAGACTTTATATCCGCGCATAATTTTATAACGCGGAAACATATCTTTGAACGCGCGCGCCAAAACATGGTGAACGCCCGGTCTTCCGTTTGCGGTTGGCGGACCTTCATAAAAAACATATTCTGGTTTGCCCTGGCGTTCCTCCGTTGTCTTTTTGAAGATATCTTGCTTCTTCCAAAACTTGAGGACTTCATCTTCCATGGCAGGTACATCTAATTTTGAGGTAACAGGTTTAAACATAATTCTCCTTAAACAAAAAACTCTCATCTCATACACAGAGACGAGAGCAATGCTCACGCGGTACCACTCTGATTTCTATTCAATTTGTTAATGAATAGACTCTCATTTGCTTTGATAACGAAGACTCACGACTCCGGATTTCTTACTACTAGATAACTACCAAACTAGAAACTAGTTAACTAATTCAGATTTCAACTTCGGGATGATTTTCAACTGTCATTTCGTATCCGCCTCACACCTAACAGCGAACTCTCTGCACGACCTCAACAGTTTACTCGTTCCCATCATTGTTTTTAATAAAGCGATTATACACACGGAAAAGTTAATCTGCAAGAGTGAATTTGCATTTTTGACATGTGACGAATTGCACATTGACCGTTTCATATCCGACAGGTATAATCTTTTTTCGGCATTATTTCACATAGTAGGAGCATAAATTATGGCAACACCAGATATCCATACCGCGCCAGCCGTAGCGCTCGAACCAAAAACGAAATTAAGCGGCAAAGTTTTAAAGACCACATTAGCAGGCGCATTAGTAGATATTGGTCAAAGCATCCCCGGCGTGATTCACATCTCACAATTAAGCGATAAAGAAATCAATAAAGTAGAAGATGTTGTCAAAGAAGGGCAAGAAGTAGAAGCATGGGTAAAGCGCGTGCGCAAAGACCGCGTTGAATTGACAATGATTGAACCTTTGATGTACGACTGGAGAGAACTCAAACCAGAGATGATTGTCAAAGGCAAAGTGATTCGGCTTGAAACCTACGGTGCATTTGTAGATTTCGGTGCTGAACGCCCCGGCTTGGTACACGTCAGCGAAATTACACATGGATATGTCAAAACTGCGGCGGAAGCGCTCAAAGAAGGCGAAGAAATTGAAGCCAAAGTTTTAGATATAGACCGCCGCAAGCGCCAAATCCGTTTGAGCATTAAAGCCTTGCTAGCAGAACCCGTTGTAGAAGCGAAACCTGAGCGCGAAGACCGCAAAGGAAAAGGCAAACAACGCAAAGGCAAAAAGGAAGAAGAAACTTACGAAATTGAAACAGAAGTTTCTAACGAACCGCAATTTACTGGAATGCAAGTGGCTTGGCAACAGGCTTTAGAAAAAGCAAAAGGTAAAAATAAGATTCGTCGTAAGTCAATTAAGTCTGCTTCGCAAGAGCAAGAAGAATTATTGACGAAGACATTAGAAAAACGATTACCCACTGGCGGTTAAATCAAAAAGAGCGGATGTAATTACATCCGCTCTTTTGTTTTGAGGTTAGAAAATGTTGAGTTGTAGAATCAAGTTTCAATTAAGCATGAAGCGTTAACTTCCGCTTTTCAAATATGCTTCCATGAAGTCGTCCAAATCACCATCTAAAACGGATTGTGCGTTACCAGATTGAAAATCGGTGCGGTGGTCTTTGACCATTTGATAAGGATGCAAGACATACGAGCGAATCTGACTGCCCCATTCGGCTTTGGTATATTCGCCACGTAGTACGGCACGCTCTTCTTCTCTTTCGGCTTGGCGTATTTCTAATAAACGCGCTCGCAAAATTTTCATAGCGAATTCACGGTTTTGATTTTGCGACCTTTCATTTTGACAAGTGACGACAATTCCTGTTGGAAGATGTGTCAGGCGCACAGCCGTTGCGTTCTTTTGCACATTTTGCCCGCCCGCGCCAGATGAACGAAAGACATCCATTTTTATATCACTGGGATTAATTTCAATATCCGCTTCTTCCATAGACACTTGTGGCAATACTTCTACTAATGCAAATGATGTATGCCTGCGATGTGCCGCATCAAATGGGGATAAACGAACTAAACGATGCACACCTTTTTCCGAACGCAGATAACCAAATGCGTATTCTCCGCCAATTGCAATTGTGACGCTTTTTATACCGGCTTCTTCGCCTGGAGTTGAGTCCATGATGTCAATTGTAAAGTTGTGTTCTTCTGCCCAGCGCAAATACATGCGCTCTAACATTTGCGCCCAATCTTGCGAATCGGTTCCACCGGCGCCAGCGTGAATTGCTAAGATAGCATCATCATGGTCATACGGACCAGATAACATAGCGGCGAAAGAACGTTTTTCTAAATCATTTTCAAGTTTTTGAATTTCAGATTCTAAATCTGCACGTAAAGATTCATCATCAAGTTTGGCAAGTTCGGTTAAATCGTGAATTTGTTTTTTTAATGTTTTCCATATCTCTACTTCATTGCGTAGGTTGGAAACGGTTTTCATCACACGTTGCGCGTTATTATTGTTATTCCAAAAATCGGGTGCTTCTGTTTCTTTTTCAAGTTCTGCAATTTGATTTTCTTTGTCAACCAGGTCAAAGACGCTCCAAAAGTTGGGTCATTAATTCGTTTGCAGTTTTTAGTCGTTGTAATAAATCTTGCATGGTATCTCCAAATTATTTTCATGTATTGCGAAATTTATTTCGCAATACAGCATGTCACGCTACAAGCGTGACCTACATAGTGTTTGTTAAAATTCCGTCAATAAATGCATCAGGGTCAAATGGTGTTAAATCTTCAGGTTTTTCGCCTAAGCCTGCAAACAAAATTGGCAAACCTAACTCATTTTGAATTGCAAATGCCATGCCGCCGCGTGCAGAAGAATCTAATTTTGATAATATTACGCCAGTTACATTCACGGCTTCTTTGAATGAACGGGCTTGTTGCAAGGCGTTTTGTCCCGTTGTGGAATCTAACACCAACCAGACTTCATGCGGTGCGCCTTCGTGCGCTTTACCAACTACTCGATATACTTTTTTCAACTCTTCCATTAAATTGAAACGTGTATGCAAACGCCCGGCAGTATCTATTAATATGATGTCTACTCTGCGGGCGACTCCGGCTTGGACAGTATTGAATGCTACCGCGCCCGGGTCGCTTTCTGGGGCACCCGCCACAACCTCGACGTTCAACCTGTTTGCCCAAACCTCAAGTTGGTCTACCGCCGCGGCACGGAATGTATCTGCCGCGCCGAGTAAAATCTTTTTGCCTTCATTATTAAATCGTGATGTCAATTTTGCGATGGTCGTGGTTTTTCCAGAACCGTTCACGCCGACGATTAATATGATTGTCGGCTTGTTGGTAAAATTAATTTCAGGCGGGGTTGCAAGCCGTGAACGTAGTTCTTGTTTGAGGCTAGTATAAAGGTCGCTGGCACGAATCAAGCCTTGCGCACGTGTGAGGCGTTTGAGGGAATCTAAAATTGAAGTTGTCGTTTCAATTCCTAAATCGGCTTGAATCAAAATTGCTTCTAAATCATCCCATGTTTCATCTGTAATGTCAGATGCACCTAAGATGGAAGCAATTTGCCCAAAAGCAGATTTGCTTGTTTTTGAAAGTCCGTCTTTCCAGCGTGAGAAAATACTCATAAGGCGGCGATTATACCCTACGGTTATAGTGTATAAGGGAATTTATGTTATACTTTTTTCGCTAAATGTAAAATATTAATTATAGATAAGAAATAAAAAGGAAGAAAAATGTCTGCTGAACCAATTCATATTTCAGATGATGTGTTTGAAAAAGTTGTCATGCAATCAGAGGTGCCGGTGATTGTAGATTTTTGGGCGCCGTGGTGTAACCCGTGCAAAATGATTGCGCCTACGTTGGACAAACTTGCTAAAGAGATGGAAGGCAAAATTTTAATTGCAAAGGTCAATACTGATGACCATGCTGAGTGGATGCAGAAGTTTGGTATTCAAGGCATTCCAACTTTGTTATTTGTTTCCGGCGGTAAAGTTGTGCATCGTCAGGTTGGGGCTTTGCCAGAAAAAATGTTAAGAGATGTAGTTTCTCAGTTTATGGATGTTGTTGGTCAAAATTAGGTAAAGTTTAGGAGTTGGGTATGAAAAAGAAACTTGCCGTTGTTGTTGTATTGAGCTTTTTGCTAAATGCTTGTTTGCCAGCTTTTTCACAACCCACGGCAGCTTATCCAACACCTATTTCAGAAGTAGATTTACAATTAACCGCGGCAGTACTTTCACAACAAACGTTGCAAGCAATTCCTTCTAATACAAGTATGCCAAGTGAAACGCCAGTGATTGTAACTGCAACCCGTACAGAAATCGCTGAAACTGCTACTGAAACTCAAAACCCTGCTTTGCTAACTTTAACTGCTACGTTAGGTACAGGTACAGTGACCGCAGAAAATGTCACTGGAACACCGGGTGCCGAATTGATTGTTGGCACTTTACCTTTTACTGGCACGCCAAGTTTAACTCCTAATCCGTTTTCAACGGCAACTTCCACAATTGACCCGAAGCCACAGTTTTATGGAACATTGCCCCCCAACTTGCCTTTTGGTCATATTTTCTTAATCAATAAAGCCAAAGCTGATGCGTACATTTCTTTACGCGTGGTTACAAAAGATGGTTATGTAACCATTCTTGAATACCCAGTGAAAGGCACGGTCAACGCAAAAGCGCCTGCTGGAAAATATACTTATGTCGCTTGGGTTGGCGGCAGGCAATTTACAGGAAGTTTTTCATTATCAGAAGATAATGATTTAACGATTACATTGTTCAAAGACAAAATCACG
This sequence comes from Anaerolineales bacterium, assembly GCA_016789205.1. Lineage (GTDB taxonomy): Bacteria > Chloroflexota > Anaerolineae > Anaerolineales > Villigracilaceae > Villigracilis. The sequence goes on along the minus strand of JAEURF010000033.1, from coordinate 2,246 downwards.
ATTAAATAAAAGTAAGTTTAAGGAGAAATACATGTTAAGAAAAATATTACCTGCTTTGACTATTGTTGCAATATTTTTGGCGGCTTGTGGTCAACAGGGAACACCAACAATGTCACCGGAAGAAGTGTCAGGTACGGCGGTTGCCGCGGCATGGACTATCGTTGCCGAAACACAAGCGGCGATTCCAACCAATACACCTATCCCCCCTACCGAAACACCAAGCCCGACGCCATTGCCAACTTTTACATTAGAGCCCCTTCCTACGATTGAAATTGCACCACCAACTGCAACTTCTAAACCTCAAGGTTCATGTGAAGGACCTCTAAATGTTGCTGAGGCAGGACCACAGTCAAATATCCGGATTGAAAATGAAACCGGTGGTAATGTCACCTTGTCCTTACATTTAGGTGAAGGACAAAATGCATTTGGTCAATGTGGTTTTCTTGGGTATCAACTCACGAAAAATCAAAAACTTGTCGTGTCTATTCCAAAAGGTTTATATTATGCATTCGCTTTGATTGACTATGGCAATTCTTCAGGAAATGCTTCAGGTTATGTCAATAACCGCGTTGGTGATAATCATTTGTTTGTGGTTAAAATTAAAAAAGAAGCAATTGTCGTGCCATAAATAAAAATTGTAAGAATAAAAAGAAGCCGCTAAGTAGCGGCTTCTTTTTATTCAACTGCTCGGCTGATTTTTGCTCCGAGTGCTTTTAGCTTTTCATCGACTCGTTCGTATCCCCTTTCAATTTGAACAACATTCCTAATCGTAGATGTACCTTCTGCGGCGAGTGAGGCGAGTAACAATGCCATGCCTGCACGGATATCTGGGCTTTCAAGTTTCTCGGCATAAAGTTGCGTGGGACCTTGAATCAAAACACGATATGGGTCACACAAAATAATGCGCGCGCCCATACCGACAAGTTTATCTGTGAAATACATTCTGCCGGAAAACATCCAATCATGAAACAAGACTGAGCCTGAGGCTTGTGTTGCAACGGTGATAGCAATACTGGTTAAATCTGTGGGAAAAGCGGGCCAGACATTTGTTTTTATTTCAGGCACTGCACCATCTAAATCGGAAAGTATCTTAAGTGATTGTTCTTGCGGAACAAGAATATCATTGCCTTCTACAATCCAATGTACCCCTAACCGGTGAAAGACCAGCCGTATCATTTCAAGATGTTGCACACCCGCATCATGAATCCGAATACTTCCGTGTGTCACAACTGCCGCGCCAATATAACTAACCACTTCTAATAAATCTGGTCCAATCGTGTATTCGCCACCATGCAAATTCTCTACGCCATTAATATGAAGTGTGTTTGAGCCAATGCCTTCAATTTTTGCACCTAACAAATTCAAGAAATTGCATAACTCTTGCACATGTGGTTCTGATGCGGCATTGCGAATTTTCGTCTCACCTTTGGCAAGCACAGCCGCCATGACTACATTTTCTGTTGCGGTCACACTGGCTTCATCTAAAAGAATATCGGCGCCATGCAAACCTGTGGACTTGATATCAAAGACGCGGTTGTAATCAATGCTTGCACCTAATGCTTTCAGTGCAAGCATATGTGTATCTAAACGGCGGCGACCAATCACATCACCACCGGGTGGCGGGAGTTTGATGCCACCTGTCCGCGCGAGAACAGGACCTGCAAGCAAAATAGATGCCCGAATTCGCCGACACAGGTCTGGGTCAAGATGCGAAGCGACTACTTCACGGCTGGTGATGCGCCATGTATTTGAGTCTAATTCTTCAACTTGTGCGCCAACGCTTTCAATCAATTTTCGCATGGCAAGTGCATCACGAATTTGCGGAATGTTGTGTAAAGTTACAGGTTCTTCAGTAAGCAAACATGCCGCAAGCAAAGGCAAAGCGGCATTTTTATTTCCAGATGGAGTCACTTCACCATGTAAAGGAACTCCGCCTTCTATTACGAATTCTTCCATTTATTTCTCCTAAACCTATCAAGGTATGCTATACAAGATTGTAAGGTCTTTTTGAAAAATCTGCAGAAAACATTGCAATCGGCTTACATCAAAAGTAACAACTTTGTCTGTATGATTAATTAGAATTATAATAATTCAAATGACTATATCATTAATCATCCCCATCATTGTTGGTTGGTTGGCAGGCGTTATCGTCAACTATCTTTCAGATGTATTGCCGAGAACACGTCGCCTGACGCAACCTGTTTGCTTGCAATGTAATGAGCCTTTCACTTGGAACGAATATTTAC
>JAEURF010000339.1 GCA_016789205.1 Anaerolineales bacterium | reverse complement strand
ATTTGAATTCGAGTTTTTCTTCCATTTGAAGAATTATACCTGTTGGGAGTCGAACAGCTTGCTGTTCGAAAACGCAGTAGCAAGCTCCTACACTCCAAATTTATAACAACGGATTCCAAATAATAGCCAGCACAATTGCCAACAAAATAAACACTGCCGCAAAGATGACAAAAAACACACTGATTTCAGTTGTCTCTGTGACAGTAAAAATTTGAGTGGGTAAATTATCAAACACTTTTTGTAATTCGGCAGAACTTTCTGCTAAATGATATTCACCGCCCGTCATGCCAGAAACGATTTTAAGCGTTTCTTCGTCAATCTCTCTGCGAAATTGACCGCCGCCACCCCCACCACCTCCGCCAAAAAATTGCGGGTCAGTAAATTGGTCAAAGCCATATGGTGATGAAAAACTGCAATTCATTGGAGATGTATTATTGGCTGTTCCGAATCCAATTGTGTAAACCCGTACACCACGTTGTTGTGCCATAATCGCCGCTTCAATCGGATGAATACCTGTAGTGGTAACCCCATCTGTGAGCAAAACAATAATTGCAGGCACATATTGACCCTCAGGTATAGGCGTAAATTCTGCCTGTGAATATGGGCTGACAACTGAATCGTCAAATTCAGCAATTAAATCTAAAGACATTAAAATCCCTTCGCCAATGGCGGTACGGCGGGCTGTCGTTAAATTTGTAATTGCAGTTTCTAATAAGTCTCTATCGGTTGTCGGCGGTTGAGCAACAACGGCGAATCCTGCAAAGGCAACAATACCAATTTGGGTGTTAGCATCTTGTGATTCGATAAATTGTAAAGCGGCGGCTTTGGCGGCTTCTAAACGGTTTGGGGCAATATCGGTAGAACACATACTCCGAGAAACATCTAATGCCAAAATAATAGTCGCATTATTGGAGGGAAGCGTAACTGTTGATGTCGGTCTTGCCAACGCCATAATCAAACTGGACATAGCTAGCAAAAATAATACAAACGGTACATGACGTTTCCATTGAGATTGTTTAGGAAGTGCAGAACGAATCAAAGATAAACTTGAAAAACGCACCGAGTATGGTTTACGGCGACGTAATATCAATACATAAGCAAGTATCAAGATAGGAATTAAAAATAACAAATATAAAAGTGAAGACCAAAGATATTCCATCGCAACCTCCTCTGTTATGGCACCCGACTAAACCATAACAAAGATAACATGCCACCAACCAATAAAATCAAAATACTGATGCCTGCAAACACAGCCGTCACTTCTGTTTCTTCAGGGTCAAAAACAAAATTCGGTTCAATGCTTTCATAGACATTTGCTAACTCCTCTTCATTTTGCGCGTTGAAATAAAAACCGCCCGTCAATTCAGAGATTTGTTGCATTGCCGCTTCATTCACTTGCGTGAAAACTGTTACTCCATTGACAGTGACCGTTGTCCCCTCAACACTGCCAACTGCAATTGTATGAATCCGCACGCCGCGTTCATAAGCAAAACGCGCCGCTTCCACTGGGTCTGGTTCCATATTATTTTCGCCATCGGTTAATAAAACGATGACAGCAGATTCATCTTCTATTGGTTCAACATTTGCAAGCGGAGCGGGAACTTGCGCTTCATCAAACCCCACAATTGGTTCTTGACCTGTGACATTGGCAATAACGTTTAGCGAAACCACAATCCCATTCGCAAGGGATGTCCCACGTTGTGGAGTCAATCGCTGAATTGATTCAATAATCGCGGCTTGGTCATTGGATGGGATTTGTACAGAGAATCCGCCTTCACTGAATGCAACCACTCCAACACGCACAGTGGATGGCTGACGTTCTACAAAATCAATCGCAACTTGTTTGGCGGCTTCTAAACGATTCGGTTCAAAATCTT
>JAEURF010000338.1 GCA_016789205.1 Anaerolineales bacterium | reverse complement strand
TGAAATCCTCAAACGTGAAGATTTGATGGATAATCCTGATTATGTTGTCTTAATGCGTGAAGTCCGCAAAGAAGGACGAAGCGTTGCCAGAATTAATGGAAGGACAGTCAATGTTGGTTTGCTGAAAGAAATCGGCGCATTACTGATTGATATTCATGGACAAGCTGAACATTTATCTTTGTTAGACCCGCGTGCGCATTTAGGCTTGTTAGATCGTTATGCCGAAGTTTCAAAACCATTGAGTGAGTATCGTGAGAGTTATCATAAGTTATTAAACTTACGCCGCGAATTATCTGATTTGAAAAAAGCACAAGCCGATGCAGACCGCCGCATTGAAATGTTGACGTATCAAGCTGAAGAAATCGAAGCCGCGCGATTAAAAGCAGGCGAAGAAGATGAATTAAAAAAAGAACGTGACCGGCTTGCAAATGCAGAATCGTTGGCGCAAAATGCACAAGAAGCAATTGCGATTTTAGAAGAAGGCTCGCCAGAAACACCTGCCGCAACAGATTTGGTGGGTCAGGCGGCGCAGGCTTTAGCCGCACTGGCAAAAATAGACCACGCACAAGCTGAGTTGGCGAATCAAGCCGAAACGGCGTTAGATGCGATTTCAGACATCGTACATAGTTTGCGAAATTATCTTGAAGAAATTGAATTCAATCCAAAACGTTTGGATGAAGTTGAAGAGCGGCTTGATTTGATTCATTCACTCACACGTAAATATGGCGGCAGTATTCCAAATGTCATTGCGTATGGTGAAGATGCTCGCAAACAACTTGAAACCATCACAGGTGCGGCGGATAGAATCAATGAACTTGAAATGAGTGAAGCAAAACTTTTAGAAAAACTTTGCAAGCAAGCCAGCACGCTTTCAGAGAAACGCAAGAAAGCCGCAACTGAAATGAGCAAAGGTATTGAAATTGAATTGGATGATTTGAAGATGGCTTCTGCTCAATTTGGTGTAGATTTTCAAACCAAACCTGACCCGAACGGTTTGCCACTTGAGGATACACGCCTCGCATTTGACCATAACGGATTTGACCGCGTTGAATTTCTCGTTGCGCCAAACCCTGGCGAAGGACTCAAACCGCTTGCAAAAATTGCATCTGGTGGTGAAACATCTCGTTTGATGCTTGGATTAAAAAATGTAATGGCAAGTGCTGATGAAGTGCCTGCTTTGATTTTCGATGAAATTGACCAAGGCATTGGTGGTCGTGTAGGTATGGTAGTTGGTCAAAAACTTTGGAATCTTTCACGCACGCATCAAGTTTTTTGTGTCACGCATCTTCCGCAACTGGCTGTGTTTGGTGACCAACATTATCAAGTACAAAAATTAGTAGATAAAGGTCGCACGCTCACACGTGTTGAACCTCTTGAAGGCGAATCACGTTTGCTTGAACTATCTCAAATGCTTGGAGAAGTTGGCGAAGGTACATTACGTTCTGCTCATGAATTATTACAAACTGCGAGGCAAATGATAAAGTCAAATAAAAAATAGAATTATGTCATTGCGAGGAGGATGAAATCCGACGAAGCAATCTTATGATTAAGTAGGAGATTGCTTCGCCACCAAAACAAGAGCGTGGCTCGCAAAGACATAAAATGTTAAATAAAAAAATCCCACAAATTTGTGGGATTTTTTGTTCGTTAAATGTTGACTGCTAGGGTGAGGGGGGCACCCTAGCAGTCAACGTCGCCAATATTACTACATTACAAAAAATAGTCAAGGGTAAATTTTTAGAGATACATTAAAAATACTGGACAATGCCCCGAGCGGGAATCGAACCCACATCTAAGCCTTATGTGTTCATGGCTTTTTGAGGTTTGCCATTGGGAGGTATTGCCTTCCTGCTTCGATTTCTAAGTTGCCGGTGTAAT
>JAEURF010000337.1 GCA_016789205.1 Anaerolineales bacterium | reverse complement strand
TGAAGCAAACTATGATTCTTTGAAGAAATATTTCTTAAGTGGAATAATATTGATTACAAGCAAAACATCAAATACTAACGATAATAAATAAAGAAATTCAGGAAAACCTAAAAATGTTAAACCTAAATTCAAAATTGTAATTATCAAGATGGTGAAATACACCCATTTTTCTCTTTGTTCAAGCAATTTTATACATGCCAATAAAGCCAAGATATTAATCAAAAAGAAAAACGCCACCAACGCAGCAGAGACGGTATTCCCTACCAAAACCATTTCACCAACGAATAAAACTCCAATCACAACCCAAACAATGGCATTGAGTATAAAAAGAACACGAGTATATTTTTTTCTTCGAGCAATAAATTCTTGTGAGCGTTTTTGAGAAGTTTTCATTGTTTTATCATCGCCACCTAGGACAGCGGCTTGAGTTGGTAAAAGTTTTATTCAGTACTTAATCTCGCTGTTGCGCCGCCATCCACAATCATAGCTTGCCCCGTCATAAAAGAGGATTGTTCATTATCAGCCAGAAAATAAATCGCTTTGGCAATTTCTTCAGGTGTGCCAACTTTTCCATTCACAGTTTTCTTTGCAAGGTTATCCAAACGCTCTTGCAAATTTCCATCACCAACATGCCCGCGATTTAATCCTGCACGCAACATGGGTGTATCCACTGCACCGGGCAAAATTGCATTAACGCGAATGTTATCTTTTGCAAATTCAATTGCCATCGCGCGAGTTAATGCGAGAAGTCCACCTTTCGACGCGGCATACGCGGCAATGTTTGCCGATGTCTGCACGGCATGAACCGACGATACATTTACAATCGCGCCTCCACCTGCGGCTTTCATCAATGGATGTGCAAGTTTGACAAACAAAAATACCGAACGCAAATTGGATGCCATAACTGCATCCCATTCTTCTACGCTAGTTTCGATTAACGGCTTGGCAACTTGCACTGCCGCATTATTGACCAACGCCTCTAACGTCGGGGATACCTGCTTCGCTTCGTGGAAAATTTTCTCCACCGAATCAGGTTGTGAAATATCGGCTTGGATGAAATGTCCGTTTTGTGGAAAGTCTTCGCCAAAATCAGAACGGTCAACGCCAATCACACGCCACCCTTGCTTTGCAAAATGATGAACACAAGCCCGCCCAATCCCCCCGCCTGCGCCTGTGATGAGAATAGTTTTATTTTTCATACTTAATACCCAACCCTTCCACTAAATTCTTAATCGTATTCCAATGCACACGCTCCCATGCGGCTGGACTAGAGTTGGAGTTATGTGGCGCGAGCATGACATTATCCATTTTCAATAATGGGCTATCTTTCGGAAGTGGCTCAAATTCAAAGACATCCAATGCCGCGCCTCCGATTTGCTTCGAGTTGAGTGCTGTTACTAAGTCTTTTTCATTAACAATTGGTCCGCGTGCTGTGTTGATTAACACAGCATTTGGTTTCATCAAAGCAAAAGTATCAGAATTCATTAAGTGATGGGATGTGGAATTCAAATCACAATTAATTGAAACAAAATCGGAGTTTGATAAAAGATATTCGATACTTGTCATTTCGATTCCAGTTTCGGAAATAAAAACATGGTCAATATCAATGATATCTGTGCATAACACTTTCATGCCAAAGGCTTTGGCACGGCGCGTGACCGCTTTGCCAATATTTCCAACGCCGATAATTCCTAATGTGCATTCACTTAATGATTTTCCAGATATTTTTTCCCACTTGCCATTTTTCATCTCACTATCCATCCACGGAGTTCTTCTCGCAAAAGCAAGCATGTAACTAAGCACGGTATCTGCAACAGGGGTGGTAAAAGCATTTTGTGTACGACACAATTTAACATTAAGTTGATGACAAGCTTGTGCAT
>JAEURF010000336.1 GCA_016789205.1 Anaerolineales bacterium | reverse complement strand
CTGATATGTTTTGGCTTCCATATTTTTTTCAATGCCGGTATGTAAATAACCAATATCAGAAATACAGTTGATGATGGTTTCGCCATCTAACTCAAGCAATAAACGCAAGACGCCATGCGTGGATGGATGTTGTGGACCCATATTAAGCAACATAGTTTCACCGCGCAAAGCGCGTTCTGAAACAAGGTGTTTGAATTGGTCAATGCTAACTTCTTCAATTTGAGACATGCTAATTTCCTCTTCCACCACAGAGAGCACGAAGAACACAGAGATTCTTTTTTGTTTTCTCTGTGACCTCTGTGGTCTCAGTGGTAAAGGCTTTTTCGTTATTCTTTTGCATAAGGCTTGCCTAAATCAATTTCATCAAAATTAAATGTAAATTGGGGTTCTTCATAACCCAACGGAAAATCTTTTCGTAAGGGATGACCTTCAGTACCTTCGGGCATTAAGATTCTGCGTGGGTCTGGATGACCCTCAAACTCGATGCCGAACATATCGAGTAATTCACGTTCGCGCCAATTAGCGACATCGTACACACGCGTCGAGGTCGGGACTTTCGGATTGTCTCCATTGACCGGGACTCTTAATTGAATTTGGGCAATTTTTTCCAACGAAGTCAATTGATAAATCACATGAAAGCGTGGGCTGTTTTGCGGATAATAATCCACAGCGGTTAAAGCCGAAAGCAATTCAAAATGATGTGCATCTCGTAAAAGGGTTAATGCATCTACAATTTGTTCTGGTTTTACAAAACAATGCAATTCATTGCGAAACTCTTCATGCGTTGCGCTGAATTTTTCTTGTAAGTCTTTTAAGATAGGTTCGAGTTTTTTATCCATAAAAATCCTAGAGACCGGTTGGTCTCTTGTATTGCTATCTTACTTGAGTTAATTTCTCGCCTTTAACTTTTTCATATAACGTCATTACACCGTGAATCAACGCTTCTGGGCGTGGCGGGCAACCGGCGACATAGACATCTACCGGCACAACTTCATCTACACCTTGGAAAATCGCATAATTATTAAACACGCCACCACAAGATGCACAATCACCCATTGCAATTACCCATTTTGGCTCGGGCATTTGGTCATACAAACGTCTTAAGACGGGACCCATTTTCTTGGAACAGCGTCCTGCTACAATCATCAAATCAGATTGACGCGGGCTGGCACGCATCAACTCCATACCGAAGCGGCTCATATCATAATCAGATGCCTGCGCCGCCATCATCTCAATCGCGCAACAAGCCAAACCAAACAACATGGGCCACATCGCATTGGTACGAGACCAATTTACAACGGTTTCAAGTGTGGTGGTTGCCACACCCATATTTCCAAGTTTTTGCTCTATTCCCATTCAAGTGCTCCTTTCTTCCACGCGTACACATATCCAATTAATAAGATAACAATAAAAATTGCCATTTCAATTAAGCCAAACAAACCGAGCTGACGAAACGCAATCGCCCACGGCAAAAAGAAAATCACTTCAATATCAAAGAGGATGAACAAGACAGCAATCAGATAAAAACGCACCGGCATACGGCGCGTACCTTCGCCATACGGAGTCATACCCGATTCGTATGGGATATCTTTTTCAGCAGATTTTTTCTTCGGTCCGAATAATTCCCCCAAGCCGATGGCGATGAAGGCAATCAGAGTAGCAACTGCAATCATCACCCCAATGGCAATATATTCTAAAAGCATGAAAACCTCTATGAATTTGCAAAAACTGACGTGCTTGACGCGAGTATATCACAAGGCTTGCGAAAGTGCCACTTTTCACAAGGGATTTGCCCCGCTTCTTTCTAAGGGGATAGCTGATTCTGTTTCCTTCTACAATCTATTTGCCTTATAATTAAAGTATGGCAACAAACATCCCCCCTACCA
>JAEURF010000335.1 GCA_016789205.1 Anaerolineales bacterium | reverse complement strand
GCGATTAACTTTGAAGGTCGCGGATATGAAACACAAATCGGCACATTCTTTGACAAAATTATTCCAGAAACCAGTTGCGTTTTGTGTGGTCAATGTGTGGGTGTTTGTCCAACGGGTGCATTGAAACCTAAACGACAATTTTTATTAGAGCAAGGCGTGAGCCCAAGTGAAATTAGTGTGATGAATACTGGTAGAAAAAAGAGAAAAGAAAGAAAGTAACCAACGATTACCAATTGCGTATTAAGAAATGAGGTAACTCATGATTAAAGAAGATAGAGTTGTCACGACGACTTGTCCATATTGTGGTGTGGGGTGTATGTTGAATTTACACATCAAAGAAAATGTTGTTTATAAAGTCACATCTCCTTTTGATGCACCAGCGAATAAAGGAAATTTGTGTGTCAAAGGGCGCTTTGGGTATGACTTTGTCCACGCCAAAGATAGACTCACTCAACCGTTAATGCGAAAGAATGGTGAACTCGTCCCTGCAACATGGGATGAAGCTATGAATCATGTCGCAGAACGTTTGCTTGAAATTCGTGACAAATACGGACCAGACTCGATTGGTTTTTTAGTTTCAGCCAAATGCACAAACGAAGAAAATTATTTATTGCAAAAGGTGGCGCGCGGGATCATCGGTACGAATAACGTTGATCACTGCGCGCGTCTCTGACACTCCAGTTCAGTTGCCGGTCTGGCAACCACACTCGGTTCAGGCGCAATGACCAATTCAATTGCTGATATTCATCTTGCAGATGTTTTGATGATTACTGGCAGTAACACAACCGAAGCACATCCGGTAATCAGTTTAGAAATGAAAAAAGCAGTTCGCCAACATGGCGCGAAGTTGATTCTGATTGACCCGCGCGAAATTGAATTGGCAGAATTTGCGACATTGCATTTACGTCCGCGTTCAGGGACAGATGTGGCTTTGTATAATGCCATGTCACATATCATCCTTGAAAATGCTTGGGCAAATGATGAATTTATAAAAACTCGTACAGAGAACTTTGACGCGTTCAAAGAAGCAATTAAAGATTGCACAGCACAATGGGCGGAGGATATCACAGGCATCCCATCAGAAATAATCGTCGAAGCAGCACGCATGTATGGGCAAGCAAGAAGCGCATCTATCTTTTGGGCAATGGGTATCACACAGTCATCACATGGTGTTGATAATGTGCAATCGTTGGCAAATCTTGCATTGCTTACTGGAAATTTTGGCAGACCCGGCACCGGATTAAATCCATTACGCGGGCAAAACAATGTGCAAGGCGCGTGTGATATGGGTGGACTTCCGAATGTGATTACAGGCTATCAAGCTGTGATTGATGAAACAGTGCGCACAAAATTTGAAACGGCTTGGGGTACTTCTGTCAAAATTCCTGCAAAGCCGGGCTTAACAGTTACTGAATTAATGGAAAACATTCATAATGGACGCGTGAAAGCCTTGTATATCATGGGCGAAAATCCAATGCTTTCTGACCCAAATGTGAATCATGTGCGTGAGGCACTTAAAGAAATTGAGTTTATGGTTTCGCAAGATATTTTCTTGAATGAAACCGCACAAGTGGCGCATGTAGTTTTACCCGGCGTAAGTTTTGCTGAAAAAGAAGGCACCTACACAAATACAGAAAGGCGTGTGCAACTTGTGCGCCCAGCCTTGCCAATTCGAGGTAATGCAAAACGTGACCTCGACATCATTTGTGATTTGGGAAAACGATTAAGCAAATCAAATGGGAAAATTTCTGGCGATGTGATTCATCCTGTTTCAGATTGGAATTACGCGGATGCTTCTGCAGTGTGGGATGAAATCGCCTCTTTGACTCCATCTTTAGCTGGGATGAGTTACCCTCGACTGAATCCTAACGGACTCCAATGGCCCTGCCCAA
>JAEURF010000334.1 GCA_016789205.1 Anaerolineales bacterium | reverse complement strand
ACGTCAATTGAAGCGATTATGTGGGATAACCGTGCTTTGCAATCTGGCACGTCACATTATTTCAGCACAAATTTTGCAAAAGCATTTGAGATTCAATTTCTCAACAAAGAAAATGTTTTGCAATATGCCGAAACAACTTCTTGGGCAATTTCATCGCGCATCATTGGCGCAATGATTATGGTGCATGGAGATGATAAAGGCTTAGTGATGCCTCCACGCCTCGCGCCGATTCAAGCCGTGATTGTTCCCATTTTCAAAAACGACGAAGACAAAGCGAAAGTGATGGAAGTGGCTGATAGAATTTTTATGGAATTAAAATCTGCAAAGATTCGCGTCAAGATGGATGATAGAGATAATGTCAGCAGTGGATACAAATTCAACGATTGGGAAATGCGTGGTGTACCCATCCGCATTGAGATTGGTCCAAAAGATGTAGAAAAGCAATCTGTCGCATTGGCTCGACGTGACAAGCCCGGCAAAGAAGGCAAGACATTTGTTTCTCAAGCGCATCTTGACCAAAGTGTCAGCCTGCTTCTGCAAGAGATACAGGATTCCCTCCTCAAACGCGCGACTGAATACCGTGACGCCAACATCCACGACCCTAAAGATTATGAAGAATTAAAAAAGGTTGTCCAAGATGGCTGGGCGTTTTCATATTGGTGCGAATCAACCGAATGCGAAACAAAGGTCAAGCAAGAAGCAAAAGCAACAACACGCAATATTCCTTTTAATCAACCTGACCAAGAAGGAATTTGTATTGTGTGTGGCAAGCCTTCTAAGAGAAAAGTATATTTCGCGAGAGCATATTAGTCTTATTGGTCTAAGATGTCTAACAAGTCTCAATAGTCAAAACCTATTAGACTTGTTAGACCAAATGACTTTTAAGACCTATTAGACAAATCAGACCTGTTAGACCAATTCATGCCCGCCATAGACCTCGCCCGACTTCGTAAACAAGCCACTCGTTTGGCAGATTTCTTTTTTCTGCCGGATGAGTTTATGAAGCATTTACGCGAGATTTTAGATTTTTACGTCAATTACACATTACGCACAAAAGAAAATATATCACCAGGGTCGAATCTAAAAACGTATCGAACACCACCTGCTGTATTGACTCATATTGAGAATGAATTAAAAAATGTAGCGGAAGCAAATCCACATTTTGCATTGGAACTTGCAGATGTACTCTGGGATGAAGGGGCATTAGAAACTCGTCTGCTCGCGGCGTTTTTACTTGGAAGAATCCCTCCCCAAGAAGAACGCCTACTACCTCGCATCACCGCATGGACTCAACAAATCCGTGACCCTGAAGTGCGTTCAGCATTGTTGACGACGAGTTTATCGCGTATGAGAAAAGAAACACCAAATCAATTTCTGACCTTAGTACGAGAATATTTACATCCAGAACGCTCACGGACTTGGTCAAATGGTATTCAGGCATTAATTCCGATGATTGGGGAAACTAATGATAAAAACTTACCCGCTATTCTCGATATTGTCGAACCGATTATTGAAGAAGCCCCATCCACAATACAAAATGATTTATCAGATTTAATTGTCAGCTTGTATCGTGCATCTGCCAACGAAACCATATTCATGTTAAAGCATGTGTTGAAGGAAACAGAAAACCAGATGACCGTAGTTACGATGCGCAGAATTTCATCAAATTTTCCGCCGACGTTACAAAGCGAATTGAAAGACTTATTACGTCCACAACAAGTTTTAATTTCGCAAAAGCCTGTTGAAGAAATAAATGATTTTGTTGAAGAACCTGTGAAAATTATTAAAGAAAAGAAGCCGCGAAAAAAGAAGGAAGTATCTGCAAGTACAGATGTCAAAACAGTGGTGCGCAAAAAGACGACAAAGAAGGTCAAAGATGGATAATGCGAAAATTATTTAT
>JAEURF010000333.1 GCA_016789205.1 Anaerolineales bacterium | reverse complement strand
AGGTTATTTTCGAGACCCTTCGCGTTCGCTCAGGGTGACACGTTTAGAGTCATTGCCGAATAAAATCCGTTCAAAAAATTAGATGAGTGCGTGGCAAGTAGTTTTGGAGCATCAAAGCCTGATTCTTTGCACATCGTTTCAAATGTAGAAAATGAAAATGGATAAGGCACCCAAAGATTGCCTTTGTCTACATTGTATTCAATCATAATCAATTTGCCGTTTGGTTTGAGAAACGTTTTGATGTGCTTCAATACTTTGATTTTATCTTTGAAGAAATGGAGAGAGTTTGCCATTAAGATTCCGTCAAGAGGTGGAAGGTTTAATGATTTTGAAAAATCGGTATGTATCACAATTAAGTTAGATGTTGAATCGAAACGAGAAGCAAACGAATTCTCTAATTCTCTAAGTGCGGATTTATCTTTATCTACGGCATAGATACTTGCGGATTCACCAATCAGTTCATGCAAAGCCAATGTAAACGCGCCTGAACCCGCTCCAAAGTCAGCGAAGGAGGCGTTTGGGGTTTCATTCAAAAATGCGGGTTTGATTAAGTTGACATGGTCATTATGATTCATATCTGAATCGTATCATACTGTAAAAGTCTTGCGGTTTTTTAGAAATAAAAGTATTATATGCTTACATGTTGCGGGATTATTCTTTTCTTAGGAGGATGCTGTGAAAAATCGTTCATTACTTGTTATCGCTGTTTTGATTATTGTAAGTCTTGCTTGTGCTGGAGTTGGAGCAGAGCCTACACCTACCAATACACCTGAACCACCAACTGTTACCCCAGAACCAACTGAAACGCCTACATTAGTTCCAACTGCAACACCAAACCGAACTGCTACGGTAGAGGCGCGGGCAACAATATCTGCTAATGAAATTTTGACAGAATTGGATGATGTTCTTGGTGATACTGAAATACCTTATCAAAATGGACAACTTGTTTGGAAACAGAATGAACGATTTGATATTGAAATGACAGGACCTGAGTCACGCTATATTGAATTTGCTGAGGATGTGGTTGGACGTAATTTTATTTTGAAATCAGATGTTACTTGGAACTCAACAGGCATATTAGTATGTGGAGTAATTTTCCGTTCAGAAGCTAATATTCAAGAAGGTAGACAATATCATTTTGTGTTTTTACGTTTTTCAGGTGCGCCTGCTTGGGCAATTGAGTTTTTTGAATTTGGATATTTTAAGAACTCTCCAACTGATATTCAATACTCTAGTGCATTAAATTTGAATAATAAGGCAACCAATCAGTTTGTGCTTGTAGCCCAAGGCGGTGAGTTCAACATTTATATTAATAAAGTAAGACAAGGTCGTTTCTTTGATTATAGTGAACAACAAAAAGAAGGTGCTTTCGCCTTTTTTGCTGGACAAGACTCTGGAGAAGGTAGTTGTGAATATGAGGATAGTTGGGTGTGGGAATTGGAATAGAATTTAACTAAATTAAAATAAAAGAACAGAACGCACGCGTTCTGTTCTTTTATTTTGCCTAAAATAGAATATCTGTTCGGTTGTATAATACCCATACTTGAGGTGACCTGATGAACAACAAACAACTTGCAGATACATTTACTTTGATTGCAGATTTATTGGAAATCAGAGGCGAAATTATTTTTAAGACAATTGCCTATCGCAAAGCCGCAGAAAGTTTAATTGGCTTGAGCCGCGATGCCAGCGAATATTGGAAAGAAAAAACATTGCAGGAGATTCCTGGTGTGGGCAAAGCGATTGCAGAAAAAATTGATGAATTACTTTCAACAGGGAAATTAGAATTTTTAGAAAAGTTAAAAAAAGAAGTTCATCCTGATTTGGCAACGTGGATGAAAGTACCAAGCTTGGGACCGAAAAAAATTGCGATGATTTCCAAAGAGTTAAAAATTACATCG
>JAEURF010000332.1 GCA_016789205.1 Anaerolineales bacterium | reverse complement strand
AATGACGAGCAAAGGGGATGTATACTTAATGAATGCAATCCCAGCCATATATTACTGGATTTGAACGTGCAGATGTTGGTCCGCTTGCCAGGTTTCTTCCTCCACTTGAAGAGGGAGTCATTTCAGCATGGCTTTCGCTTCAGACTTTAAGTGGAAACTGGTTGCTCGACCCATTCGGATTCTCACCTCGACTCGTGCTTGAAGCCGCGCGCAATGGTTATCGTGTCTTAGTCACAGCCAATAATCCAATCACACGTTTTTTGGTAGAGATATTTGCTAACCCGCCACCTGAGTCAGAATTTATTGCGGCGCTGGCAGATTTGGGAGCAATCAAAAAAGGGGATGAACGACTCGAAAGTCATCTTCAATCGCTTTATCTAACATCATGCGAAAAATGTAATCAGCAAATTCAAGCACAGGCTTTTCTGTGGAAGAAAGGTGAGAATGTGCCTTATGGAAAAATATATGAATGTAAACATTGTGATGATAAAGGCGAGAAACCTGCAAATGAAGAAGATAAAGAGCGTGCAAAAAAAATCGCAGAGACAGATACTTTACATCGTTCAAGATTATTCGAACGTGTCGTTTCCTTGAAAGATGAAGATAGAGTTTATGCAGAAGAAGCGATTGAACATTATTTACCTCGCCCGTTATATGCATTAATTACAATTATCAACCGTTTAGATAATTTAGATATATCAAAAGAAAGAAAAAGAGCATTGACCGCTTTGGTTTTATTAGCATGTGATGCAGGTAATACTTTGTGGTCATATCCCGAAGAAAGAAAAAGACCGAAACAACTTTCCACACCGAATCAATTCAAGGAAAATAATATTTGGATGATGTTGGAGAGTGGAGTCGGTTTGTTTGCTGAATCAGGTTCACCCGTAGTGTGTGAGGCGTATCCAACAAAAATTCCAGAGAGTGGCGGAATCTTAATCTATGAAGGTCGTTTGAAAGATTTAGCGAATCAAGTCAAAAGAGAAATTCCAATTGCGGCGGTGATTGGTTCTGTGCCAAGACCCAACCAAGCCTTTTGGACTTTATCCGCTTTATGGGCGGGTTGGTTGTGGGGCAAAGATTTTGTGGAGCCGTATAAAGTTGCATTGCGCCGCCGAAGATATGACTGGGCGTGGAATGCAACGGCATTGAATGCAATGTTTAATTACTTAAATGATTTATTAGTAGATGGCGTGCCAATGTTTGGTTTATTGCCCGAGCCTGAACCTGCATTTTTAACATCCGCAATGACGGCGGCGTGGAGCGCAGGTTTTAAGTTGGAAAGCATTGCGGCGCGCACAGAACTTGACCCCGTGCAAATCGTTTGGAAAAGCGCAAAGAAGCCAAAGCCCGAAAAAGTGAGTCAAGAAAAGTTTAAGAATGCTTTGGGAACATTTTTATCTGAACGTGGCGAACCTGCAAAATATTTTTATGTCCATTTGGCAGGCATAATTGCCTTAGCAGAAAATAATGCATTGAAACAAAATGAGGATGAATTCGATGAAGCCTTAAGAAAGACGCAAAATTTATTTGAAACTATTTTGAAGGATGAAACTTTTTTTGTTCATTATTCAACGGGTGAAAATGTAGATACAGGCATGTGGGCAAACAGGCGAGAAGACCTCGCCCCTACACAACAAATTGAATCATTATCGGACAAAATCGAAAAAGCGATTGTGAATTATTTGCAGAAAAACCCGAATGTGATTTTTTTGGAAGTGGAAGATGAACTGAATAAACAATTCACAGGTTTAATAACTCCATCCAAAGGTTTGATTTATGCTGTGTTAAATTCTTATGCTGAACGCATAGAAGGGGCGCGTTGGAGATTACGCGATGAAGACATTGCCTCTGTACGGCGTGAGGAAGTAAAAAATATTTTTGCTTCACTAGAAGAAATTGGCAAGCGACTTAACTAAGATT
>JAEURF010000331.1 GCA_016789205.1 Anaerolineales bacterium | reverse complement strand
CTCGCAATTGGGAATCATTTGATGCGATTCTTGAGTCATTGAAAAATTTAGAGGAAGATGAAACATTATTAGTTCAATCTGGGAAACCCGTAGTTGTTTTCAAGAGTCATAAAGATGCGCCGAAAGTTTTAATTGCAAATTCAAATCTTGTGCCACATTGGGCAACGTGGGAAAAATTTGATGAGTTAGATAAAAAAGGACTCATCATGTATGGTCAGATGACAGCAGGTTCATGGATTTACATTGGCACACAAGGAATTTTACAAGGAACGTATGAGACTTTTGGCGCTTTAGCAAAGTTAAAAGGCTGGGGCTCATTAAAAGGTAAATTTGTTTTAACCGCTGGTCTTGGTGGCATGGGTGGCGCACAACCTTTATCCATTACGATGAATGAAGGTGTGGGATTAATTGTTGAGGTAGATAAAGAGCGAGCAGAACGAAGACGCGCAATTGGATATGTGGATGTCGTTGTAGATACACTTGAAGAAGCAATGACTTTGGTTGAAGAAAATAAATCCAAAGGCAATCCGATTTCAATTGGGTTGATTGGAAATGCCGCAGATGTGTACACAGAACTCTTCCAGCGTGGAGTGGTTCCAGATGTAGTGACAGATCAAACGTCAGCACATGAGGCGTTGTTTTATGTCCCATCAGGAATCTCGGTTGAAGAGGCGAATCAATTAAGAGAATCAAATCCAGAAAAATATAAAAAGATGGCGATGGATTCGATGTCCAAACATGTGCAGGCGATGTTGAATTTTCAACGTGCAGGCGCAGAAGTTTTTGATTATGGAAATAACATTCGTCAACAAGCATTGAATAATGGTGTGAATGATGCGTTTGAATTTCCTGGGTTTGTGCCTGCATATATTCGTCCGTTGTTTTGTGAAGGCAAAGGTCCTTTCAGATGGGTGGCGTTATCTGGTGACAAAGAAGATATTTATACAACCGATAAAGCGATTATGGAATTATTTCCTGATGATGCACATTTGCATCGTTGGTTGAAGATGGCGAAAGAGAAAGTTCCATTTCAAGGTTTGCCAGCGCGCATTTGTTGGCTCGGATATGGTGAACGTGCCAAAGCAGGTTTGATGTTTAATGAATTGGTTGCTACTGGAAAAGTGAAAGCACCGATTGTGATTGGACGTGACCATTTAGATTCTGGTTCAGTTGCTTCGCCAAATCGTGAAACAGAATCTATGAAAGATGGCTCGGATGCCATTTCAGATTGGGCGATTCTGAATGCAATGATTAATGCAGTTGGTGGTGCGACATGGGTTTCATTTCATCATGGTGGTGGAGTTGGTATGGGATACAGTCAACATGCAGGTCAAGTGATTGTTGCCGATGGAACTCCAGAAGCCGCAAAAAGATTAGAAAGAGTTCTGACAACAGACCCTGGCATGGGCGTAGTCCGTCATGCTGACGCGGGGTATCAAATTGCAATCGAAGCCGCGAAGCGTCATCAAATCAAAATGCCGATGTTGAAATAGATTGACGGTAGACGATAGACCGCAGACCGTAATGCACCGTCTATCGTCCACCGTCTATTTCGGAGAAATACGCTGAAACGTTTTTTTTATTTATCGTTTATTTTTATATTAATAGTAGGATGTAGCCCCGCCTCAACCGTGTGGGGAGTTGCTTTCACGCCTACACCTGCGTCAAACGTTCAACTTGTAAGACCAAGTCAAACCCCAGCCGTATTAGCAAACAACATCACAGTAGAAATTCAGACCATTGCACCTACTGCTACGATTACAAAAACACCTGCTCCAACTGCTTCCATCACATTAACTCCAATCCCATCCAAAGCAGATATAGAACGAGTTATTATCATTAGCTATGATGGCTTAAGACCTGATGCAATTGACCTTGCACCTATGCCTAACTTAATGGAGCTAAGAGATAATGGCGCACATGCACCGCTCAATGCCCGCACCATTGATTATCCC